>JANYHY010000353.1 GCA_025362165.1 Myxococcales bacterium
GGTCCGATCCGTGTCGAGCCACACTTTGTGATCCGGATCAACGACCGCGTACGAGAGGGCAGATTTTCCGGAGTAGGGGAGGCGAGCGGACTCGTCGCGACCGTCCCAGACGACGCGCGTGACTGCTCCGTCTTCACCGACCATGTCGACGTCGACCGGGAAGCTGAGCGCGCCCTTGCGCGTCACGAGCACCCAACCTTCTGCGCTGCCCTCGCTGGGACCTCGGACGCGCGTGTCGCGCTTGCCGTTCTCGTCGAAGAGCCCTGCGGGGCTCGAGCGAGAGTGCGATGACAGCGCGGTGATCTCGTAGTCCACCGTCGCCTTGTCGAACAACGCTGCGCGCAGGTTCTCCTCGGCCGCGAGCCCGATCGTCTCGGCGATGCTGGCGAGCACATCCTCTGGAACGGGGTGGCGAAACCGCGCGCGTCTGGCGTAGCGACCGAGCGCGCGTTCCATCAGCTCAGGACCGTACACGCGACGCAGCGTCTCGAAGATCGTCGCGGTGCGCGAATACACCAATCGCCCGTATTCGGCGCCAGTTCCGAACGTGAAGGCCGGCTGTGCGACGCGCGTGTTCGCGCCAAACTCGTTGCCGCCAGCAGTCTGAATCGCCACGTCGCTGACCCGCAAGCCTGGGTAGTCCAGCAACGTGCCTTCACCGCGCCACGCGCGCAGAGAGTCTTGTTCGGCGTAGCTGTTCATCCCCTCGTCGAGGAACGGCCAGTCCACTTCGTTGGACGCGAGCATCCCATAGAAATATTGGTGGCCGTACTCGTGAATGGTGACGAGCTCGATGCCCAACACTCCCGGCGGACCGTACCAAGGACCGCCCGTGGTGATGAACGTCGGGTACTCCATTCCGCCCGCTTCCTCCGCGGACTCTGGCGGGTGTACGAGCGTCAGCACTTCATACGGATATTTTCCGTAGTGTCGATTGAAGTATGGAATGCCAAAGCGCATCGTCGCGAGCTCGCGCTCTGCGTCAGCGTCGAAGTGTGGCGGGTAAAGGATGGTGACGTCCACGCCGGCGATCGACTCTCGGCGCTTCTGAAATTGATCCCACGCGGTCCACGCAAAATCGTGGATGTCGCTCTGCACGTGGTGCTCGATGATTTGATCGCCCTCTTCGCGTGAGTCTTTGAGCGGGCCGGTCGCTCCGAGCACTGTCCCCTTCGGCGCCCGGAGCGTCACGTCATAGGTGCCGAAGTCCGCGTAGAACTCCGCGAGGTGGTGAAACGGAAAGTGCGCCCAGCGCCCATCCGGTTCGAGCCTCGCGATCTTCGGGAACCACTGCGCGACCATGTGAAACGATCCGTCGTAGCCCGTGCGCTCGACGACAGAGGGGAGCTTGTCGTCCCAGCTCACCTTGAGCTCGATCGACTCACCAGGGCCTATTTCTCGCGGCAATGGCACGCGCGCGTCCGTCTCGTCGTCGTCGCCCGGTCGCTTGATCTCGGCGGTCTTCCAGACGTCTGCGCCGTCGAGTGTCATGCTGCGAACGTCGATCGAGCCCCAGTCGTGCACTGGCTCTCCGCCGCGGAAGCCGCCGACGGGCTCGCGCATGAACACGCTTTGCTCGTTCTTGAATGCGTTCAAATAGAGGTGCACCCAGAGCTCGTGCACGGGCGTCTGGCTCGTGTTGCGCCAACGGATCGTGCCTTCGCCGTGCACCGTGTGCTTGGCGGTGTCGATCGAAGCGTCGAGCGTGTAGTCCGCGACATCCTCCGCGTGCTCCGGCAGGCTCTTGTCGTCGTCGAAGGGATCGATCGCGCCACCGACGGCGGCGGACGACGCGTCATCGCCACGCGCGTGATCACCGAGCAGGGCGCAAGCGAGAACTGCGAAACCAAGCGATGCGCGACGCATGAGCCGGCGGAATGTAGCTCAGAACAAGCCTAGTTGCGCGGTTGGTCGCGCGAAGGTGTTCGACTCCGCTCCCATGAACCCCGTGTGCAGGCCGAGGCGCTCTGCCGTCGACTGGAAGAGCCGCGCGATCATGTCCGCGTAGGGACCCTCTCCGATGCCCCGCGTGCCGAAAGATGCATCATACACCTTACCTCCGTGAGCCTCTCGCAAGCGCGCGAGCACCTTCTCAGCGCGTAAGGGCAGGGCGGCGCGCAGTCGATCCTCGAAGACCTTCTTCACAGGTCCGGGCAGTCGCAGCAACACGTAGTGCGCTCCCGTCGCTCCCGCGCTCGCTGCGGCCTCGAGGATCGCGGGCATGTCCTCGTCCGACAAGCCGGGGATGACGGGCGCGACGTTCACAGTCACCGGCACGCCCGCGCTCGCGAGTCGCATGATGGTCTTGATGCGGCGCGCAGGCGTCGTCACGAACGGCTCGATCGCCCGGCAATTGGCCTCGTTCCAGAACGGCACGCTGATCGCGACAGACACGCGCGTCACGGCGTGCAACCGCAAGAGGACGTCGATGTCGCGCTCGACGAGCGGAGACTTCGTCACGATCCCCACGGGGTTCTTGTATTCTGCACACACCTCCAAACACGCGCGAGTGAGGCCGTACGTGGACTCGAGCGGCTGGTAGCAGTCGGTCACGCCGCTGATCACGACGAGCTCACCCTTCCACGACTTCTTCTCGAAGGCCTCGCGCAGGAGCTTGGGCGCGTCCGTCTTCACCACGATCTTGCGATCGAAATCCGTCCCTGCGCCGAACGAGAGGTACTCGTGCGTGGGCCTGGCGTAGCAGTACGCGCACGCGTGCACGCAGCCGCGATAGGGGTTGATGGTCCAGCGAAAGTGCAGGTCCGGGCTGTCGTTCTTCGAGAGCACAGTTCGAGAGCGATCGTCGTACACCTCGAGCGACTGTGTCGGCGCCTCGCCCGCGTCGTACTCGACGCCGGTCATCGCCCATGGGTTCGGAGGATTCGCGAGAGGGAGCGGCCGCACCGAAAGACTATACGCGCGTTCAGTGCGTGCACGCAAGCGAGCGCACGAGCAACTGCTGATGAGTCAACTATTGCGAAGTCACCGACAAGACCTGAATTGCTGGTGCGGGTGGCACGATCACCTGTTCTCGATCGGCGAAGGCGACGACAAGTTGACGAACTGACCGAGCTCCGGGTCGAAGTCGAACACCTCGCCGCGTTGGATGTGGAACACCCAGCCGTTCAAGTGGAGGGTGCCGTTGTCGAGGCGCTCGGCGACGAAGGGGTATTCGCGGAGGTGCTCCAGCTGCGCCAGCACGTTCTCCTCGACCGCGGCGTTGACCCGCGCCTCACCCTCGAGGTGCGCGTATTTTTCCTCCATGACGCGCTTGACGCCAGAGGTTTGCTCCAGCCACTTCTGCACGAACTTCAGGTTCGCCATCCGCTCGGGATCGAGGATCGCTTGCATCGCGCCGCACTGGGTGTGACCGCACACGATGATGTTCTCGACGCCGAGGACGCAGACGGCGAACTCGATCGCGGCCGCGGTACCCCCAGGCAGGGTCACGTGCGGAACCACGTTCCCGACGTTGCGCACCATGAAGAGCTCGCCAGGCGCCGAGTTGGTGATGAGGTCCGGAATGACGCGCGAGTCCGAGCACGTGATGAAGAGCGTCTCTGGCTTTTGTCCCGCCGTCGCGAGCTGCTCGAAGAGCTGCCGGTGACTCGCGAAGTACCCTTTTTGGAAGGCGTGGATGCCTTTCACCAGCTTGTGCATGCGCTCGCGATTACCACAGCTAACTTCTAGTTGAGCGTCGACAGGTCCTTGCTCTCCACCACTGGTGCTGCGGCGGACTCGTACGTGAACGTCAGCTTGCCGTCTTTGCAGTCGACGTCTGCCTTGCCGCCGTGCTCGAGCGCGCCGAAGAGGAGCTCCTCTCCGAGCACGCGCTTGACGTCGTCGTCGATCACTCGGCTGAGTGGTCTCGCGCCGAAGTCGGGGTCGTAGCCTTTCTCGGCGAGGTAGCTGAGCGCCGCGTCCTTGAACTCGATCTCGACCTTCTTTTCAGCCAGCTGGGTGCGAAGCTCACGCACGAACTTGCCGACGATGCTCGCCATGACCTCACGGGACAGCGAGTTGAACATGATGCGCGCGTCGAGCCTGTTGCGGAACTCAGGCGAGAACATGCGCTTGAACTCCGTGTCGGCGTCGCCGGAGTTTTTGCCGCCCGCGAAGCCCACCGTGTTCTTCATGAGATCGCGCGCGCCAACGTTGCTCGTCATCAGCAAGATGACGTGTCGGAAATCGCTCGCCTTGCCGTTGTTGTCAGTCAGGCGTCCGTGGTCCATCACCTGCAAGAGGATGTTGAACACGTCTGGGTGCGCCTTCTCCATTTCGTCCAGCAAGAGGACGGCGTGCGGCGTCTTGCTGATCGCGTCCGTGAGCAGGCCTCCTTGATCGAACCCGACGTAGCCGGGCGGAGCGCCGATCAAGCGCGAGACCGTGTGGCGCTCCATGTACTCGCTCATGTCGAAGCGGTGGAACGCGATGCCGAGCGTCTTGGCCAACTGCTTGGCGACCTCCGTCTTGCCGACACCCGTAGGACCCGTGAGCAAGAACGAACCGATGGGCTTCTCCGGTGAGCGCAGCCCGGCGCGCGAGAGCTTGATCGCGCTGACGAGCCGATCGATCGCTTCGCTTTGACCGAAGACGACGCGCTTGAGCTCTGCCTCGAGCAACTTGAGGCGATCGCGGTCGCTCCCCTTCACCTCGCGAGGCGGGATCTGCGCCATGCGCGCGAGCACAGTCTCGATGTCTCCAACCGTGACGGTCATGGACGCGCCCTCGGTGGGGATCTCATTCTGCGCGGACGCGTGGTTCATGCCGCCCGCGAGCTTCACGGCGGCGCCTGCCTCGTCTAGGAGATCGATCGCTTTGTCCGGCAGCTTGCGATCGTTGAGGTACTTGCTCGACAAAGTCGCGGCTGCCTCCACAGCGTCATCTGTGTATTTGACGCCGTGAAACGCCTCGTATTTCGACTTGAGGCCGAGCAGGATCAGGCGCGTCTCGTCCACGCTGGGCTCGAGCACCTCCACGCGTTGGAAGCGGCGTGAGAGCGCGCGATCTTTCTCGAGGTGCGATCGATACTCTTCGAACGTGGTGGACCCGATGCAGCGCAAGCGCCCAGCGGCGAGCGCCGGCTTCAACAGGTTGGAAGCGTCCATCGATCCGCCGCTCGTCGCGCCTGCGCCGACGATCGTGTGGATCTCGTCGATGAAGAGGATCGCGTTGTCCAACTTCTGGAGGCTCTTCATCACGCCCTTGAGTCGCTCTTCGAAGTCTCCGCGGTAGCGCGTCCCGGCGAGCAGCGCTCCCATGTCGAGCGAGTACACCTGCGCCCCTTCGAGCGCCTTCGGCACGCGGCCTTCGTGCACGGCCAACGCGAGCCCGTCCACGATCGCCGTCTTTCCAACGCCGCTGTCTCCGACGAGCATCGGGTTGTTCTTCTTGCGGCGCGCGAGGATCTGCACGATGCGCGCGATCTCCTTGCTTCGCCCGATGAGCGGATCGATGCGACCCTCTTTCGCTTCTTTGTTCAGGTTCACGCAGAAGGCCTCAAGCGGATCCTTCTCCGCGTTCCCTTCACCCTTTGCGTCGGTGTGGCGCGGATCGCCCGTGAGCGCGGTCTCCTCTACGCGCGAGATGCCGTGCGAGATGAAGCTCACGACGTTGAGACGTGTGACGCCACACTGCTCGAGGATCGAGACGGCGAACGAGTCCGGCTCGGCGAAGATCGCGACCAACACGTGCTGGCCTTTCACCTCGTCTTTGCCGCTCGACTGCACGTGCGCCGCAGCCCTGCGCAAAGCGCGCTGCAACCCAAGGGACGGCGTAGGCTGGTCTGGTTCGTCTTCCTCTGCGAGCGACTCGAGCCCGTCGAGGAACTCGGTGAGGCGCTCTTTCAACACCTTCACCTCGCCGCCCGAGTGTCGAACGACCTTCGAGGTCTCGTCGTCGAACAAGAGCGCGTACAAGAAGTGCTCGAGCCCGATGAACTCGTGGTGCCGGCGCGCGGCCTCGTTGGCGGCCAAGCTCAGCGCGATCTCTACTTCGGTGCTCAATCGCATTTCACTCGGGCTCCGGCTCTGCAGTGACGAGGAGTGGCATCCCATGCTCGCGCGCGAAGTCGCAGACCTGCGCGGCTTTGGTCTCGGCGACGTCCCTCGTATAGACGCCTGCGATCCCGCGGCCCTTCTTGTGGATGGTGAGCATGATGTAAATCGACTCAGTCTCGGTCTTGAGGCAGTTCTTCCACAAGACCGAGACCGAATCGATTTACATCATGCTCACCATCCACAAAAAAGGCCGCGGGATCGCCGGCGTCTACAC
>JANYHY010000357.1 GCA_025362165.1 Myxococcales bacterium
TCGCTCGCGCAACGTACCGGACGCGCGGGGAGAACGCGCGATGGTCACTGCGTGCGCCTCTTCACGAAGGCGGACGAGGCGACGCGCGCGCCTCACGAGACGCCCGAGTTACTTCGTGTGGATCTTACACAAACTATGCTCGAGCTCGCGTCTTCGGGCCTGCGGCACCTCGCGTGGCTCGACGCTCCGCTGCCTGCCTCGGTGGCGCGCGCGAACGACCTGCTCCTGCGCCTCGGCGCGATCGACGCTCACGGCACGGTCACCGCCCTGGGCCGCGAGATGGCGCGTTTGCCGGTGCACCCGCGACTGGGGCGCATCGCCATCGAAGCAGCGACGAGAGGCGCCGCGGACGACGGGACGCTCGCCGCCGCGATCTTGGGAGAGCGAGACTTCTTCGGCGGCAAGCAGGGTTTCGAGCGGTCCGGAAGAGCTGCGACGCAGCGCTCGGACGTCACGGCGCGCATCGATGTGTATCGCGCGGTAGAGGCGTCGCGCTTCTCTGCCGGCTCGATGCGCGCGTCCGAGCTCGACGCGGGAGCTGTGATGGCGGTGCAGCGCGCGCACCGGCAGCTCAGAGGGCTCGTGCGCGATCGCGGCTCGAAATCGCTGGATCCCGAGGCCGACGTGATGATCGCCGTGCTGTCAGGCTTCGTGGATCGCGTCGCGCGGCGGGTCCGAGATCGCGCGCTTGCGCTCGGAGGAGGCGGCAGCGCAGAGCTGTCGCCGCAGAGCGCCGTGCGCGAGGCGCCATTGATGGTCGCAGTGCTCGCCGAGCAACGACCAGGCACCGCGCTCGTCCGCATCGCGAGCGCGATCGAGCCCGAGTGGCTCATCGACGTGTGCCCCGACGCCATCGAGGAGCGTAAGCGCTGCGTCGTGTCGTCCACCTCCGAGCGCGTGATGCAGATCTCTCAACTGATCTATGACGGTCTGGTGCTCGAGGAGTCGACTGCGCCGATGCCGCCTGGAGCTCTAGCGACGGAAGCCCTCGTCGCGGCGGCTCTCGCCTTGGGAGCTCGCTCGTTCGCGCCGCCTGACGAGCTCGATGCGCTCTTGTCGCGCGCTCGCTTCGCGCGCGAGGTCGACGCTTCGGTGCCGGAGCTAGGCGATGACGCCGTGAGGTCTGCGCTCGTCGCGATGTGCGAGGGCGCGACGACGCTCGGAGAAGTGCGCGCCCAATCGCTCGTCCATTCGCTCCGCGCGACGCTCGGGGCGAGCGCGGGCAAGCTCGAACGCCTCGCTCCCGAGCGCGTGACTCTCGTGGCAGGCCGATCGGTGAAGGTAAATTACGAGCCTGGAAAGCCGCCATGGATCGCGTCGCGTCTACAAGACTTCTTCGGCATGAAGCGCACGCCCGTGGTGGGAGACGGACGCGTGCCGCTCGTCGTGCACTTGCTCGCGCCCAATCAGCGCGCCGTGCAAGTGACGAGTGACCTCGAAGGGTTCTGGACCAAACACTACCCGGACATCCGAAAGCAGCTCGCGCGGAGGTATCCCCGGCACGCCTGGCCGGAGATCGTCTGATCGCGTCTAAATCCTACGAGTCAAGACGCTTGCGGCTCTCGCGGATTGAGTCGCGACGAACATGGTGGCTGTCGCGCCGTCGACGTCGAGCGCAGAGAGCGAGCCGCTCTCGATGAGCGCAGCGATGGCGCGCGCGAACGCCTCTTCACACGCGGGGCCCTCTGCGCCGAGCGCGAGATCGACTGAGCGCTCATTCGACGCTCCGGCGGCGGCGACTGCGATCGGAGCGCGCGCCGCGAGCGTGTCATGCGGTGAGACACGACGAACACCACGCCTCACCGGCGACGCGCAAGGAGGCGCTGCGAGGCCGAGCGCTGGGATCGAGAGCGCCGGCTCGATTTCGCTCGAAACGAACGCGGCGGCGGCGACGACTCCGCGCGAGTCGGCGACGACGAGCACGTCACACGGTGGAGCGCCGTCCGCGTCTTCGTAGGCCCAGGGCGGACGTGCGACGACGCGAGCGCCCTTCCCGTCCCAAGAGCACGCCGCGATCTCAGGTCGTGCGTTCGCCAAGTCCTCGAGCGTCAGCACGCCGCCTGCGAGGCGCCCGGCGGCTGCGATCAGCTCACTTCCGAGATCGCCCTGCGCGAGCGCAGCGGGGCCGAGCCTCGAGAAGGCGTCGATCACCACGGAGCGCGGGCCTTGTGCGAGGTCGCGCGCGGGGCCGCAGACTCGCGTCAACGTGAGCGTCCCAAACGCGGCGAGCAACGCAGCCGCGCCGGCCGGCAGACCAGGAGCCGCCACATGAGCCGCGGGAGGGATCTCTTCGCTCGAAGCGAAACCGCGCGGGCGTTGCACACCCATGCCCGGCTGCCTCGATCGTCCGTCCAACGTTCGCACGCCGATGCCAGGTCCGGCGACGATGGCCGACAACGAGCCGAGGAAGACGCCCTCCGAGATCGCGCACGCCGCCATCACGCCAGCGACGAGGGCGTCCACTGCGTTGCCTTTGGGCATCACGCCGAGCGCAGCGGCAACGACGCGAGCGTCGCGCGCGAGGGCGACGAACTTCTGCGTCATTCCTGCTCGTCGTCCTTGACCTTGACCACCGCAGGGCGCGGCCGAACCAAGCGGCTCATGCCACCCGTGCGACTCGTCTGCGTGCGCTGCGCGATGCTGCGGAGCTGCTTGCACTCGGTGAGCGCAGAGTTCGTCTCCAGCACGACGTAGATGTCGCGACGATTGATCCCGACGGCCTCGAGGATGCGCTCGAGCGCGGACGGTCCGAACGAGCGGGTCTCGCCGAGGGCGCGCAGACGCAGATAGGCGATCGGGTTCGCGGGCACTGGATCACGCGTGGGATCGACGGCGAGGACCAGGTTGAGTTGCGAGGCGACGACCGCCGCGTCCTCCAACTCCCACACACCTTGCGGCTCCCACACGACGTTCGTCACGTCGCTCGGGAAGCGATCACGCATCTTCGCGAGTCGATCGCGGTGGATCTGAGCGGGCGTCACCTCCCGCGGCGTTCGGATGATGATGTTGCGAGCCTCGAGCGCAGCGGCTGCGGCGAGTGCGTGCTTCACCTCTTCGTCCAGCTTGGTCGATGGCTTGAGCGTGCTCGCGTGCGGCCCGAGGAAGACGCCGAACTCGAAGTGCGGCGGCACTTGTTTGCGCCACTTGCGGAGCGCATGCGGCGACATCGGCGTGGGCGCATCTTCGCCGTTGGCCTCACGCGCGTGGACCTCGAGATAGTCGAATCGCTTCGCGTACGTCGCGATCGCGCTCGAGAGCTGTTTGGCAGCGATGTGGAGGCGCCTCGCCATTGGGGATCCGTCTCTCTCACACCCTGCCGCACGACGCCAGCACGATAATCGGTCCGAGCGTCGGTCAACGGCTGGCGAAGTTGAACCACTGCGTCGGATGGCGACGCAAAAAATCCGTCATCGCATCTGCGGCGCCCTGCGCCACGCGCTGCACGTCATCCGCGGACGCGCGCCTGTCGAGCCGAGCATGCGGATAGGCGTGGAACTGGTAGCGACGAAACGCGACGCGCGCGCAGAAAACAGGCAAGATTGGAGCGCCGCTGAGCTGCGCGAGGCGGAACGGCCCCTCTGGGATCGTCGCGCGCTCGCCCAACAGTGTCACCTCCACCACACGCCGGTTGGGCGGAGGGCGATCGATTTGAAACGCTATGGCGCCCTTGTCTTTTAGATGACGAATCAACGGTAGCGCGTCGAGCGGATCATTGCCGATGTTCACCAGCCTCACGCCTGACGCTGCGCGCGCTCGGTCATGGATGGCTTGTGCTCCTGCGCTGCGCTCTCCTTCCATGACGACCAAGACATCGAGGCCGACGTCGCGGGCGAACATCGGTGAAGCGAGCTCCCAGCCACCCGTATGCATCGTGAGGAGCAGCACCCCACGGTCGTGCTCCACGGCTGCGCGCGCGTGCTCACCACCGAACACTTCGCTCTCGATCTCGCCTGCGTTCTTGGAGTCGTTGGCTAGCACTTCGGCGAGGCACCCGGCGTAGGAGGCGAACGTACGGCTCACTTCGAGCGTCTCTCTCCATCGCGACGCCGGTCCGCGGATGCGCCGCAGGTTGCGCACTACAGCCAGACGAGCGGACGGAACGGCGACCGCAGCGGCGACGCCGAAGAACGGCGGAGTGTATCGCATCCACCAGTGCGGGAGGCGTTGCGCACCCATGGCTGCGAGGCGTCGCCACAGCACGCCGTCGTGAGCGAAGACGCTCGGTCGTTTTCCGTCCGTCACGCGCCCATCGATAGCACGACACCTCGCGACCCATGGCGTGGCCTGAGGGTCGGATTGACCACCCTCACTGCGCAATCCCCGCGATTGACCGCACTTTTGCGCCGCCAACTCGCGTTCAATGTCGCGACAACCTGCGGAGCGAAGGTGTGGAACATGCGTTGCACTAGCCCATTGCATGCGCACCCTCCTCTCGATCACGTTCGCGTCCGCCGCAGGATTGTTAATCGCGTGCAGCGGAGGCGATGGCAGCAGCGCCTTCAACATCGCCAACCCCGCGGACCCTACGTTCAACGACGGTGACGGCGGTGTGCTCAAGAACATCGGCAAGGGTGGCGATGGAGGCGTCAGCAACCAATGCGCGACGGCCTCTGCGACGCCGACTCCCCTACCCGTGTCGCTCGTGTTCATGTTCGACAAGAGCGGGAGCATGAGCCAAAACTCGAAGTGGCCGAGCTGTCAGCAGGGACTCTCCTCGTTCTTCGCAGATCCGAGCAGCGTCGGGTTGAGCGCGTCGATCCAGTTCTTCCCTCAGGGTTCGCAGTGCTCCGCGTCGGCCTATCAGACTCCCGCAGTGGCGATGCACACGCTGCCGGACGCGACCGACTTCAACAACGCGATGAACGCGAACTCGCCTGGCGGTGAGACACCGACGCTGCCCGCGCTCACCGGAGCGATCGCTTACGCCCAACAGATCCAGAAGCAAATGTCGGTAGGCAAGGTCGCGGTCGTGCTCGTGACGGACGGACAACCGAACGTGTGCGGCAGCACGATGCAGGCAGTGAGCGCAGAGGCACAAACAGGCTACTCCGCGGGGATCCCGACGTTCGTCATTGGGGTCGGCAACACTGGCAACTTGAACGCCATCGCAGCGGCGGGCGGCACCACGCAAGCGACGATCATCAACACGAACAATGCGTCGCAGACGGCGCAAGACTTCCAAACCGCGCTCAACGCGATCCGTGGGATCACGCTCGGCTGCGACTACGCGATCCCGACGCTCCCGAACGGCGCGACGATCGATCAAGTGAACGTCGTGTTCACACCGAACGGCGGCAGTCCGGTCACGCTCTCTTACGACGCTGCTTGCACGAACCCGGCGGGTGGTTGGCACTACGACGATCCCACGAACCCCAAGAAGATCGTGTTGTGCAAAGCGAGCTGCGACGCGGTGACGAAGGACAAGTCCGGCAAGGTCGATTTGGTGTTTGGTTGCGCGACCAAAGGCGGAATCCCCCGCTGACGCTTGCCAAGCACCTCGCTGACTGAAACACTTCCAAGCTGGAGGTGCACCGATGACTCGGATTGCGCTTAGCTTGGGGCTCGTCGTCGCGCTTGGCTCTTTGGGGTGCGGCTCGGACAACAACGGTCTTCTCTTCGACACCGACTCTGGAGTCGGCGCTGACGGGGGCGACAACTCGGACACCAGCATTCAGTTCGGCGGCGACAGCAGCGTCGAGACCGGGCCGAACTGCGTGAACCTGCAGTGTCGACAAGACCCGTGTGGCACGACCAACCTCACCGGCACTGTCGTGACTGGCACTCCGACCAATCTCTATGGTGGACCTGATCCCATCTACAACGCGATCGTCTACGTCCCCAACGCGCCTGTCGCTGCGTTCACGCCTGGCGTGACGTGCGACAAATGCGGAACACCGGTGAGCGGCAACCCAGTCGTCATCACGCTGACGGACGAGAAGGGAAACTTCACGCTCAAGAACGTTCCGAGCGGCAGCAGCATCCCGCTCGTCGTTCAAGTCGGTCGATGGCGCCGCCAGATCGTCATCCCGAACGTCAACAAGTGCGTCGACAACGCGCTCACCAAAGACCAGACGCGCATGCCGCGCAACCAGAAGGAGGGCGACATCCCGCACATCGCGATCGCCTCCTCTACCTATGACGCGGAGGAGTGCATCCTGCGAAAGATGGGCGTTGATGACGCGGAGTTCACCGACCCGATGAAGAACGGTCGCATTCACATTTATCACGGCAACGGCGTCACCACGCCGAACTCGCCATCGGACACCGCGCTCTGGTCGAGCCTCAAGACCATGCAGCAGTACGACATGATGCTGTTCCCGTGCTCGAGCGCGCCGACGATCGGCTCGGATCCCGGTCAGCCCGGAAAAGATCTCGAGACATACATGAACTCCGGCGGACGCGTGTTCGCGACCGATTTGTCTTACTCCTGGTTCAAGGACAACAGCGGAGTCTCTGGCGGCTTGCCGAAGACGGCTGGATGGACGACCTGGGGAGGCATCAACCCCTACACGAACCCGCTGCCTGCGTTCGTCGATCAGACCTTCCCGAAGGGCAAGGCGCTCGCCGCTTGGCTGAAGAACATCGGCGCGACGCCCACGCTCGGACAGATCGGCTTGCAAGAGACCTATCACGTCGTCGACACGGTCAACGCGCCCACGTCGCGGTGGTTGTACTCGCAGGCGCCGAGCCCGCCGACCATCCAGACCATCAGCTTCAACACGCCGATCGGCAAGCCCGCCGATCAGCAGTGCGGTCGTGGCGTGTACTCCAACTTCCACGTCGCCAATGGTCAATCAGGCGGCGGCCAGACGTTCCCCAACGAGTGCAACGCGAGCCCGTTGTCCGCTCAGGAGAAGGTCATGGAGTTCATGTTCTTCGACCTCGGATCTTGCGTGCAAGACGACACCGTCCCGCCGCAACCTCCCCCGAACTGACGACGGCCGCCTCGAGTTCATGAGCGCGGCGCACAGCCCAGAGGCCGCTGAGCGCTTCGTTCGGCGTAGCGGGCCACGCGCAGAGGTCAATTTCGATCCAGCGCTCCTCACTCAGCTTCTACAAATGGATTGTCCGACCAACATTCGCGATCTGGTGCTCGCGATTCGCGAGGCGATGACCTCATCACACGACCACATGCTCCGTTCAGTCGCTCAGCACGGGCGCGCACGCACTTCCCAAGCGCCTCCACCCGATCCGAACGGCGCTGCACCGGATGAGAAGGTCCGCCTACGCGCAGAACTCGAGCGACACCACTGGCATGTGACTCGTGCAGCGGAGGTACTAGGTCTGACGCGCTATGCACTCGCTCGCGCGATCAAGAAGGTTGGTCTGCGCGCACCACCCTAAGCTTCGCGCACAGAGCCCTAAGGTCCACGCCCGGTGCCGTAAGCCATGCGCACTCCACAATAAGCCTTGTTTACTGGGAGAAGATGCCCTCGTCACCGGTGACGTCCCGTT
>JANYHY010000384.1 GCA_025362165.1 Myxococcales bacterium
GGCGTTGTCGGATTTGAAGTCCACGCACTTGCCGCTGCAAGTGCCCGAGCAGGTGGAGCTGTCAGGCGTGTTCGTCGGGCCCGCGTCGGTGTCGTCGATCTGCACAGCAGCGGTCGCGCACGCTACCGCCGACAAGAACAGGGCGCTGAACGCAATCTTCGCGAAATTACCCCGTAAGCTCATCCCGAGAGTTTAGCGCGCCACCACTTCTTTGGGGAACAATCGCACTTTTTCATCACGGGGAGGCACGCGCTTCCCCGCCCCAAAAAAGCGTGGTTTTTTGGGGTCCCCACCCCTCGCGGCTCGCTCCGCTCGATTTGGATCTGATTCAAACTTCGTTTTCATCAGCCTGCTCATTGCCGTAGATTGACGGTATGACGCGGACAATCGCCTCATGAGCACGTTCGTCGCCGCGATCTTTTACGCGAAGGAGGAGGCCGCAGTCGTCGAGGGCGCGCTCGTCGCCTCGCTTCGCGCCGCCAAGTACGAGCCGACCTTGAGCCAAGCGCTCGTGCGCGAGCCGCTCGGCGAGAAGTTCTACGCGCTCCACTACTTGGTTGGTGACGAGGGGGGTGAGACGCGCTCCGAGAGGCTCGGCGCTGCCATGGAGCTCCTCGATGACGACGAGGGCATTGGCCTCTTGAAGAGCGCGTACACGGCTCTCGGCAAGGAGCCACACACGTTCTTCGGCCTCCTCTATACCGACATGTTCCAGTTCGAGAAGGCGTGGCGGTACTCGCAATCGGGTTGGGAGTCGCGAGGCATTCACGACAATCAGGGAATGCGCGACGGCTCCGACGGAAAGTACGAGGGCGAGTCCGTCATCCCAGATCTTGCCAAGTTCCCGGACGAAGAGAGCAACCTCGCAGAGCAGGAGCGACTGAGCCGCGCGTTCGATCCGCTCGTATTCCTCTCCAGTGAAATGGGGATCTCGAGAGAGGACATCCTCGGCACTGGGTATGGGCTCGATGAGGGCATGGTCATTTGGCGTCAATTGGTCAATGACAAACAATTCGCGGACTGGATTGGTGACTTGCAGTCGCAACTGGTCACTCGAGATCCCAAACAATCATGGCGCGAGCTGATTGACGCCGTGAAAGGTGACACTCCAAACGCGACCAAGTCTCTCGTGTCCCGCGCGGAGCTCGCCATGACCGCGCCGACGGTCGCGGACGGAATGCTGCAAACCGCGCAAGAGGTCGCGCGCATCGCGGTGGTCAACGCGCCGTCGGAGGCTTCGCCGATCGTCGCGCGCTGGGCGGGTCCGATGCGTCGCGCGCTGGGTGAGGTGCCGGACGCGCCAACCCTCGAGACACTGCCTGCCATGCTCGGAGTGCTCGCCTACATGTCCACGACTGGCGGCTGGGGCCAGGGCGTGCCTGACGCGTTCTACTCGGTGGAGAAGCGCTGGATCGGGCAGCTCGCCATCATCGCGCACGAGTCCAAATCAAAGCTGCTTGGTCGGGTGGTCGCGTTCGCGGCGCTTGGTGCGGGACTCGGCGACCTCGTGCCCATCATGATGGGTGAGGGCGAGGAGCTGACGGGCGCAGCGACACCCCAAGACAAACCCACCACTATCAAAGCGTGCGCGTACTACTTCGCGCGAGCGCTCAAACAAGGGCTCTCCGCGGACGACGTTCGACCCGCTTATGTGGACTTCATCGAGTGCTTCCCAGGTCGCTTGGAGGACAACGAGCTCACATGGGTAGAGCTCATGTGGGTCGCGCGGATGTATTATGTTCAATTCGAGCGCAAGCGCCCCACACATGTTGGTCAATCGCTCCATCGGGCCGTCATGGAAATCCTGGATCCGCCCAAGCCGCAGGTGCGCGGCCCTCCGCCGACACTCCCGACCTCTGGACTGCGACCGTCACGCCCAGCCGTGTTGTCACGCCCTAGTGGCTGGTATCGATTGGACCTCCAAGACGTGCACGGCCTATGGGGAGGAATGAACGTCTCTCTGTTTGGTGACGGCGAAAGTTGGGTGGAGCAAGTGGAGCGCGGCGGAGGGAGCGCGAGGCTGTTTCGGCGCGCCCTTCCAGACACCACGATGAACGAGCTCGGCGCTCTGTTGCACCGCCACGATCCGCGTGGGATCAGGATACCTCCGCGGCATGGCGTTGGCGGCGAAGGGTGCCCAGTGATCACGATCATCACACCTGGTTGGAGGTTCGCCGTGTCGAAATGGGCCAATGACAAACACCCAGATTTCGATGCATTGATGAATTGGATAAAGGCACTAGGCGCGGCATGTGCCAAGGAGGACGCGCTCGTTTGGTATGGTCGATTCGACTATCACTGGCGCCCCGACGGAGTGCAATGAGCACGCGCCATGCTCACGAGTGGTTGGCGTGACATCGGTGGTCGAGCGCCTCTCTTCTCCGATCTCTCGGCTCGCCTATCGCTATGACGTCATCGTCGTCGGCTCTGGATATGGCGCGTCGATCTCCGCTGCGCGGCTCGCGGAGGCGGGGCTTTCCGTGTGTGTGCTGGAGCGGGGTCGTGAGTGGAGCCTCGGGGAATTCCCCACGGATCAGGCTGCGCTCGCCGCGGTCATCAAGACACCTCTCAATCCATTGGGGCTCATTGATCCGAATACTCAATTGGCCAATGACCTCGATGTCGTCGTGGGTAATGGGCTCGGTGGTACTTCACTCATCAACGCGGGGATCTCTCTCAGGCCCGAGAATGCAGTGTTCGAACAGCCCGAGTGGCCCTCGGCGATCAAGCGAGCATGGCAAGATGGTTCGCTCTCCGAGTGCTACGCCCGAGCGGAGAACGTGCTGGGTGCCCGACGCGATCCGCGTACGAGTGAACTCTCCAAGGTGATCGCGCACCGCGCTTTGGTATCCAATCGCGGAGTCGCTCACGGCATCCATCAAGTCAATGTCTCCGAGGACTGCACGCGCTGCGGAGATTGCATCGCGGGTTGCAACATTGGAGCGAAGAACAACCTCGCGATGACCTACTTGCCGCTCGCCAAGAGAGCGGGCGCGATGATCTTCACGGAGGTGGAGGCGCGCCACGTTCGGCAGACTGGTGAGGGAGATTGGATCGTCGAGTTCGACTTGGTGCGCGGGCCGCTCGCGTCCGCAAAATCAGGGAGCGTCCGCGCGCGCACGGTCGTGATCGGCGCGGGCTCACTTGGTTCCACGGGGCTGTTGATGCGGTCGGAGCTCGCGCTGTCCAAGCGACTCGGCGAGCGCTTCTCCGCGAACGCCGACATTATGACGATGAGCTACAACGGCAGTACGCGCACGGACGTCCTCGCCTATGGCAATACGATAGTGGGCGAGCGCGATTGGCCAGTAGGAACGAGCATCGCATCTCATGGTGACTATCGCCGCGGGCCCATGGAAGAGCGGTTCTTGCTCCTGGAAGGCGTTGTACCCACCGCGCTCGTCACCTTCGTCGCGCGCGTGTTTGGCGCCTATGCGACGCTGGCGCCCGGAGAGCTGACTGCAGATCAATGCGCGCGCATCCAGAGCGACTTGATCGATGGTCCAGGCCGCGACGGGGCTCTCAATCACTCATTGCTGTTCCTCGCTTGCGGACACGACTCGGGCAACGGACGACTGGTGCTCTCTGATCCGACTTCGCCGCTGGTCATCGAGTGGCCCGGCGTGGACAAGGAGCGAGCGTTCGAGGTCATCACGCGAGAGATGGAAGCCATCACGCGCGATCACGGAGGCATCTTCATCCCCAATCCGAGGAGCACGTTGTTGGGTGGCAGTCGCCAGATGACCGTTCACCCGCTCGGCGGATGTCCGATGGGCGAGGACGTCGAGCGTGGCGTCGTCGATGACATGGGTCGCGTCTGGTCCGCGAACGGAGGCGTGCATCGAGGGCTATTCGTCGCCGACGGCGCGATCGTCCCACGCTCGCTCGGCGTTACGCCGTTGTTGACGATCTCCGCGCTGACGGAGCGCGCGACCGCCGCCATGATCGCCGACCACTCATCGCAGTGACGTAGTTGCCGTTCACTGCGCGGGCAATGTGCACTGTCCGATGGTCTCGCCTTGTGCGATGGGACAGAGAGCCTTTGATTGTAGGTCTGCGCAGTCCATGTCGCTCGTGCAGTCGTGCGAGCAGTAGGTGCGGCCGCTCGCGATCTGATTGAGGCAATAAGTGCCTTTGGGCGCTTTGGCTGACGCATACTTGGCAATAGGCGCGCAGTCGTCGCCGAGCTCATTGCCGGCCGCAGCCGCTGGAGTCACCGTGATCGTACTGCACGAAAAGCCGAGGGCTACCTTGCCGCGCGCCTTGTTGGTCGGCGCGCACGGCACCACGTTCTTCGGGCATGAATTGACGGCGGATTGGTCCAGACAACAATAGTCGGTCACGAAGCTCGGCGTGCTTGGCGCAGGTACCTGGCAGGGGAACGCGCAGCTCCCGCCTTCTCCGCCGCTGCCGTCGCCTCCTCCAGCGTCGGTGCCATTGCCGTTCGGATTGCCAGTCGTGCTGGTCGACGAGCACGCGGCGAACAAGGCAAAGAGTGGGAGCGCAAGACAAGCGCGAAGGATCGTCATGTCATGAGCGTCTCATGTCCAAGACTGCTTGGCGACCCCGTTGCCGAGGGCCTGACGACGGCACGCTTTCTGCTCTACGATCGACCCATGAGACGACAGTCCCTCATCCTATTGTCTCTATCAATTTTGGCTTGTCACGCGACCGAAGAGCACTCTGCCGATGATGCCTGGTCGGCGCCGCGAGCGGTCCCCACTGTGGCGGCGAGCGACGCTCTCGTCGACGTCCCGAGCGATCCCGTCCCGGTCCTCGGCGGCTACTACGAGCCCGAACCCGACGGCAGGCCGACAGCCATCTTGCGCACGGACGCCCCGAACATGCATTACGCGTCGCTCGATCGGGCGAGCTGTGAAGCGGAGCTGCGAACGCGCGGGGTCCCGTTCGGACCGGGCGAGGCGACACCTGGCGTCATGGCGCCTGAACGAATTCAAGGCTTGCTACACGGCGTCTCCATCCACTCCGCCCTCGCGCCTACCGCGCGAGACAAGTCTCCTTCTACGATCTTCGATTGCAGGCTCATCCTCGCGATGGACGACTTCGCCGCGCTCGCCGCCCAATCCGATATCGTCGAGATGGTCTATTTCGGAGCCTATCGCCCTCAATCGGCCTATGGCTGCACTGCCAAGTATGCCGGCATGCAACACTGCGCGGGGCTCGCCGTGGACATCGCGACGTTCAAGAAGAAAGACGGCACCGTCTTGAGCGTAGAGAAGGATTTTCACGGCCACGTCGGGGACGCCACGTGCGGGCCGACCGCGCACCCGCCTGGGACGACGCCTGCGACCACACAACTATGGACCTTGGTCTGCGCTACCGCAGATAAAGCGATATTCAACGTGATGCTGACTCCCAACTACAACGCACAACACTTCAATCACTTTCACGTGGAGATCACACCAGACGCCAATTGGATGCTCATTCATTGATGGGTGTCATGTTACGATCGCGCATGCCTAGATTCACCGCCTGCTGGGTGTTGCTCGGTGCGGGGTCGTTCGCGTGCGGCGACGGGACCACGACTCGGTCCATCGAGTTCGACTCGTCGGTCGTGGACTCTTCGCCTGCGCTGGACTCTGCGCCGGATCCTGGGCTGAAAGACGCGGGCGCCTTCGACTCTGCGGACGCCGCCGGATGCAACGTCATCAACATCGGCATCCTCGGCAACCCAGGGAGCAATCCCTCTTCCAACTTTCAAACGTGGTTGACCAAGGCCGGCACAACCGTGAAGCGCATTCAAACGACCGCGAACGTTCCCTTGACCGCGCCGGACTTGTCGCCGTTCAACGTCATCATTCTCGACTTTCTGACTCGCGACTACACGAGCCAAGAGTCTGCGATCGTGAGGTCGTTCGTCGAAGCAGGAGGCGGCCTCATCTCGATGTCCGGATACAACGGCACGACTGACGACTTCCGCGCAAACCCGATGATCGGCGCGCTCGGAGTCACTTATGGGGGTCCGCTTCAGAACGGCCCGGTGACCACGTTCGTTGCACATCCGATCACCAGCGGACTCGCGTCGGTGACCTTCAACGGCGGTTATGTGGTGAGCGCGAGCGGCCCGACGAACTACAAGCGCACGCCGATCGCCTCGATTCCTGCGGGCAACGTCGCTTGGGCGATAGAGGCCGTCTCTGGGCGCGCGTTTGTGTGGGGTGACGAGTGGATCGAGTTCGACAGCGAGTGGTCTACGATCCCGCAGATCAAGGCGCTGTGGGTGAACATCTTTGGGTGGGTCGCGCCGACCGGTTGCCCGCTCGTCCCTCCGCCTAATTGATAGTTGGTGAGTGCCAATTAGGGCGCGACTGATGCCTTGAGGTCGTCGAATTCTTGTAGTGCGTTTGCTGGAGTTGCTGGCGCGGAGTGGCCGCCTGGGATTGGGTGCCAATAGAAGGTATGGCCCGCGTTCTCTAGCTTGGTCTTGCCGGCGAGCGCGTACATGATTGGGAAGTTCATGTCGCTCTGACCGTGGAAATGACTCACCGGGATCTTCCACGGCGCAGGGACGAGCGACATACCCACGGTCGCCTCTGCGGAGCCGAGGTCTGCCGAGAAGATCGCCACGCCGCTGAATTTCTCGGCGTGCGCGAGGCCTAGCCAATAGGCCATGATTCCGCCCGCGGAGAACCCGTGGAGGATGCGGCGCTTGGGATCCACGCTGTAGCAATTGGCGACGTCCGCGAGCTCCCCGAGGATGAACGAGTCGTCGCTCGTGTTCCAGGTGTAGCCCTGACCCAGCGGCGACGACGCCTCGGGCGTGAGGATGATCACGTTGCGCGCGTCGGCGACTGTCTGCCACAGCTGCGCGTAGTTGGCTGCGGTGTCTCCAGCGCCGTGCAGCGCCTCGATCATCGCGGACGGGACGTTCATGTCGTACGTCGATGGGACGTACAAGACATAAGCGGGCGCGTTGCCGAGCGTGCGGATCGTTTTGCTCTTCTTGTCGGGATCGACCTTGCACTTGCTCCGATCGGGCGGTCCTGCGTCGATCGGCATGGCAGAGTCTCCGCTGCCACTGTCAGGTAGTTTGGCAACGTCCGGATTCGAGCTCGCGTCATTGCCAGGGCTAGCGTCGGTGTCGACGAGGACGTCTTGCGGCGAAGCACTGCACCCGAAGAGTAAAGCAGCTAGCGACCCGAGCACGACTGATCTCATGGCGACCCCACTTCACTCATCATAGCAGCTTCAGTCCAAGACCATGCGTCCGGCGGCGTCCTCGCGGCGGATCGGCACGCGGCCGGCGGCGGAGGCGTCGAGCTCGCTGGGGAGCATCGTCCAGATCATGCGTTCGCCGTAGGTGCCGTCCACTTCGACCAATCGCGCGCGCAGCGTGGCCTCATGCAGGTAGCCGAGCTTGCGCGGGACGTTGGCGCTCGCGTGGTTGCGCGGCGAACAGTGGATCTCCACGCGCACCATCTTGTGCGCGCGCAGCGAGACTTGAGTGAGCGCCGAAGCGGCCTCCTGCGCGTAGCCTTTTCCGGCGTGTTTCGCGGCGATCCAATAGCCGATCTCTTCCGCCTGCGGGCCGACGCGCGCGTGCAGCCCAGTGCCGCCGAGCACCTCGGTCTCGCCCTTGTCGAAGATGCCGTAGACGAAGTCCTCTCCACGATCGAACAGCGCGCGGAACTTCTTGAGCAGCTCCACCTTCTCGTCGATCGACTGAGGTTCGTGCGCGATCCACGGCATCCAGGGGCGGAGATGCTCGAGGCTCGCATCGATGGCCGCCTTCACGAGCGGCGCGTCTTTAGGCGACCAGCAGCGAACGACCAAGCGAGGAGTCTCTATTCGATAGACGATCGTCATGAGCGGACCGACGGTGTGAGTGGGTTGGTCCTGAAGAATGCCACGTGCCTCAGAGATCGCTTGGGCTGCTAGGCTTGGGTTCATGATGGGTAGATGGGCGCTGTGCTTGGGCGTGATCGTGGTCGCCTGCGGCGGAGACGACATCGGCACGAGCGCGTTCGACTCGGGCGCGCCCGACACGACGAGCGGAGACTCTTCGCCCACGTTCACGCTGCGCGTCGATCCTCCGTCGGCGTCGGTGACGGTGGTTCTCGGCGGCGCGGCGCCTTCACCCGTCGGCTTTCACGCTTTCGAAAAGGACGCGACGGGCGCCGAGACGGACGTCACGAGCACAGTCGCGTGGAGCAGCGACGGGGCGGCGATCGCGATGGTTGACTCGTCAGGCAATGCGGCCGCGGGAAAAGTTGGCGGCAAAACGAAGGTCCGCGCGACGCTGCAAGGAGTGACGGGGACGGCTGATTTCACGGTCAAGCTCACAGGCGACGTCTTCGCAGGCAGCACCGACGCCATGACCAAGACGAAGTTCGCATCAGGCGTGGTCGATCCCGATCCGAAGAACGCTCCGCTGCTCGAATACCCAGAGGACGGCGTCGTGCTCCCAGGCAACTTGCCGGCCGTCGAGCTCCAGTGGTCGCAAGCCGCGGACAACAACG
>JANYHY010000428.1 GCA_025362165.1 Myxococcales bacterium
GTTGCCGCATCAACTATTCCTACTTGCTCCACGATGCTGCGGTCGCGCTCGACGATCGCGGGCTCGCGTACGTCGCAGGGGACTCGATCGAGGCGCCTCCGTCCACGTTCATGATTCGACCCTACGACGCACCTACGGGCACGCGCGTTCGACTGCACGTCACGAGCGCCCCCGGGGACGCGTTCGTCTCGGGCCTCCCGCGCTCTGCGCCGGACACCTATGCTTTCGCGACCAATGAGGTGATGGCGTTGCCTTATGCTGCATTCGGCAAGCTGAGAGTCCGTGAGCTCTCCAATGGCCTGACGGTCGCCGAGCTCTCTCCACACATCAAAAATGAGGCGGCGGTGGATGACTATGCGAGCGAGAGCGCGCACGCCGTCGAGTCCTATTATGGAACAATCCCGACCTCGCACGTGTTGGTCCTGGTGCAGCCCACGGAAGGTGAAGGAGTCGGTTATGGCTCTGCGATGGGCTGGGAAGGCGCTGCAATAGACGTCAGTGTCGGAGAAGACTCCAATCGAGAGACACTGCACGGCGATTGGACGTTGGTGCACGAGCTCATCCACACGGCGCTACCCAATCTACCCAACGATCAGCACTGGCTCGAAGAAGGCCTGGCGAGCTACGTCGAGCCGCTCGCTCGGGTTCGCGTGGGCCTGGAGACGCCAGCGCGTGTGTGGCGAGGCTTCGTGCGTGGGATGCCGTTCGGTCGGCCGGAGCCGGGCGACCGCGGTCTCGACAATACTCATACATGGGGTCGCACCTATTGGGGTGGCGCGCTCTTCTGCTTGATCGCTGACTTGGAGATTCGCGCTCGCACTCACGACCACAAGTCCATTGACGACGGTCTGCGCGCGATCGTCGCGGCCCACGGCACGATCATGACAGGCTGGACCGTAGAGCGGGTCCTCGAGACTGCAGACGCCGGCACGGGGACCACAGTGTTGACGGAGCTGTATCGACGGTGGTCCCACACCGCAGAGGATGTTGATCTGGACGCCGTATGGAAGAAGCTCGGTATCTCTGGGCCCTATGATCATTTGTCATTCGACGACAACGCGCCGATGGCAGGCACGCGGATCGCCATGACGGCTCCATCACGTCGAGTTCCATAAGATCCCAAATCACTCCCTACCGCCAGTTCGTCATTGGCGGAGTGAGCCGCACGACAAGTTGTCGCGACAGCGAAGACTCGACGCGAATGCAACGACAATTCGTGAACGGCACGACCGTTGCTGAGGGACTGACATGGTCAAACGTCTCTTGGTCGCGAGCGCCGCGACTCTCTTGTTCGGATGCGCGGGCGCTCAATCACTCAAACCCATAGAAGCTCGACTGAGGCCGCCGGAGCCGCGTCACGTCTATCGACTCGACTTCACCGTCGCGGCCAACGATCTCGGAAAGGCCCCTCAAAGCAGCGCATATACTCTCAACCTGGAAGAGCACGACACGGGAGAGCTCCACGTCGGCAACAACGTGTCATTGGGCGCACAAGGCACTCCGCGCATGGATGTCGGGCTTAAAATCCGCGCGAACGTCTCGTCTGTCGGCGAGGACCTCGTCCTGCGAAGCGACGTTGAGATGTCCGGCACAGACGACGCCACCTCGATTCACAAAATCTCCGCGAATGGAGACGCCCTCTTGAAAGGAGGCAAGCCCGCACTCGTCGCGAGCCTGGAAGATCCCTCGAGCCACAAACACTACGAGGTCACCGCGACCGCAACGATGCTCCGCTGATTGCCGCGTAAAGCCCCCTCCAACTCCCCCACGTTCGTGGGGGAGGGCAGATAACGAATACGGGAGTTTGCTCGGCAGTGAAGTCTTCTCTTCTCCTCCCCATGACCATGGGGAGGTTGGGAGGGTTGGGAGGGGCTGCGCTTCAGTCGCGAATTGTCATCAGGTCTGGCGGTTGTTCGCTACCGTAGCGGTGGCAACCATGAACAACTCCGAGAAGACCTATGAGATGCTTTGGGACTGCAAGTTCTGTGGTCAAAAGAAGAACCTCGGCTTGTCCCACAGATGCTGCCCCAACTGCGGCGGTCAACAAGAGACGACGTCGCGATACTTCCCGTCGGACGCGGAGAAAGTAGCGGCGCAGGATCACCCCTATTTCGGGGCGGACGTGCAGTGCTCGTCGTGCAAAGGGGCGAACAGTCGCAACTCGAAGTGCTGCGGTCAATGTGGCAGTCCGCTCGCCAACGCGGCGTCTGTGGCCACGCGTCAGGATCAAGTCGGCAGTTCTTTCGCGGGTGAGACCGTACAAGACGCGCGCCGAGAGTTCGCACCCAATCAAGCGCCGCCCGTGGTGGCGCCGAAGAAGAAGGGAATATCTCCGCTCGTTATCGCGATACCCATTGTGGTGCTTGCGCTCATCGGAGTCGGGCTCTTCTTTTTGCTCCGCACGCGCGCAGCGTCCTTCACGGTCCACAGCAAGTCGTGGGAGCGAACGATCGCGGTCGAGTCGGTCGTGGTCGATCATGGCTCTGCGTGGTGCGACGGACTGCCAGCCAAGTCGCGCGTCACTTCACGTCACCAAGAGAAGCGCTCCGAGCGACAAATTCCAGACGGCGAGAACTGCACGACACGTCGCAAGGATCAGGGAAACGGCACTTTCAAGGAGGTTCAGGAGTGCACGCCCAAGTTTCGCAGCGAGCCTGTCATGGGTGACAAATGTGACTATGACGTGGACGCGTGGAAGGTCGCGCGCACCGCGAAAGCGCAGGGCAGCGTGACGGACGCTCCCGCATGGCCAAACACCAACCTCACGCACGGCGGCTGCGAGTCGCTGGGTTGCGAGCGCGAAGGCGCGCGCGCGGAGACCTACACCGTGGCGCTCGAGGAAGGGAAGGGTGACTACTCTTGCAACTTCGACGCGCAGAAGTGGCAGACCTTCCGCATTGACGGTCACTACGACGGCCGGATCGGCGCAGTCACCAATCACGTCGATTGCGACTCCTTGGTTGCACGTTAGTGGTGCCGCGTGTGACGAAAGACCTGATATCGTGCGTCGCACATGAGCGACGAACTCGCGACTGACAACGACGCGCTCGAGATCGTGGGCACCACGATTGAAGGGAAATACCGCATCGAGAAGGTGGTCGGCGAGGGTGGCTTCGCGGTCGTGTATCGCGCGATGCATCTCGTGTGGAAGCGACCGGTCGCGATCAAGGCGTTCCGCGCGCTCGCTGAGCTCGACGCCGCGCAGCGGGAAAAGCTCGTGGAGGAGTTCATTCGAGAGGGCGCGCTGCTCGCGGAGCTCTCCGAACGCAGCGCCGCGATCGTGCAGGCGCGCGACGTTGGCACGCTCGTCACCAAAAAAGGCGAGCACGTCCCCTACATGATCTTGGAGTGGTTGGACGGCGCGACGCTCGAGGCCGTGCTGCTCGACGAGGCCGCTCGCAGTTTGCCGACGCGAACACCGCAAGAGGCGATCGACCTACTCAATCCGATCGCAGAGGCGCTCGCGCTCGCGCACAAGCGAGGTATCGCACATAGAGACGTCAAGCCCGCGAACGTGTTCGTGCTCGGAGACGCGCGCGGCGAGCACGCGATGAAGCTGCTCGACTTCGGCATCGCGAAGGTCGTTCAAGACGCGCAGAAGATGAGCGGCTCGTTCCAGAAGACGGGCGGTCATATCACCTCTTTCACTCCCGCTTATGGTGCGCCCGAGCAGTTCTCACGCACGCACGGCGCGACCGGGCCGTGGACTGACGTCTTCTCTTTCGCGCTCATGCTCGCCGAGGTGCTCTCCGGCAAACCACCGCTGGACGGCGACTCGTTCGTGCAGCTGGGATTTGCTTCGGCGGATCGCAGCCGTCGGCCGACTCCGCGCACGCATGGCGCGACAGTGAGTGACGCGGTCGAAGAGGTCTTCACCAAGGCGCTCGCCGTCCCGTGCGAAGATCGATATCAGACTGCAGGGGAATTCTGGAACGCGCTCCGCGCCGCGCTGAGCATGGCTCCTATTCGCGCGCTCGGGGACCTCACCACATCGAACGTCAATCCAGTAGAGTCGGCCGCGTTCGGCGCGACGGTCCCCGTGAGTGAAATGACGCCGCCGATGGTCCCCGCGATCGTCGCGGCACCGCCGAAGAACGAGAGGGCAAGTTGGATCCTCGTTGCAGGCGCGGCCGTCGCGGCGTTGGTGATCGGCGTCATTGCTTACGGCAAGGTCCGCTCTCCAGCGCCGATGCCCATCACGTCTGCACCCGCGATGTCTGCCTCCGTCGCGCCTCCCGCCTCATCCGCGCCGCTGTCGCGTTGCCGCGAAGGATCCGTGCTCGTCCCTGGAGGCGAGTTCTACATGGGGACGGACCATCCTCCCGAGGCCCTCGCCAACGAAATGCCGGCGCACCCCGTCATGCTCAGTCCGTATTGCATGGATCGATTGGAGGTCACGACTGCACATTATTTCGCCTGCTCCGACACCGGCAAATGCTTACGCGCAGACTCCGTCAATCGCATCAAGCCCGAATTAGACGTCAATCAGAAGCAGGCCTACGACTCGCTCTGCAACATGAATGACAATGTTGGCCGCGGTAAACACCCAATCAATTGCGTCGATTTCGATCAAGCTACCAAGTATTGCGCAGTGCAAGCGGGGCGGCTCCCCACCGAGGCGGAGTGGGAGTTCGCGGCGCGCGGACCAGACGGTCGCCCCTATCCGTGGGGAGACGGCGCACCCAACAATGACAAAGCCAACGCGTGCGGCAGTGAGTGCGTCGCGTGGGCGAAAGAGCACAAGGTAGAGGGAGACTTCCCTGGAAGTATGTATGCCACCAACGACGGCTTCGCGACCACAGCGCCTGTTGGCTCTTTCCCGGCGGGCAAATCGAGATATGGAATCGAAGACGCCGTTGGCAACGTGTGGGAGTGGACGAGCGACTTCTACACGCCCTACCCAAAGGACACGCACACGACGCTCACGGATCCGAAAGGACCCGCCACTGGCGAGGCAAGAGTGATCCGAGGCGGCGCGTGGAACTCGACGTTCCCCGAGTGGGCCCGCCCAACATTTCGCTTCAAGGCCCCGCCAGATCAGCGCACCCACGGCATAGGGTTCCGCTGCGTCTACCCGCCGAAGTAGCGTCAGTCGCGATCGTTGGCTTGCGGCGCTTGATTGAAGTGCTCCGCGTGGTAGGAGGCCTCCGTGATGGCTGATCTCAAGAGTCTTCGCGAGGCGCTCACCCAGTGCGACGAACAGATCGTTCACTCTCTCGGCGAGCGCATGCGCTTGATTCGCCAGGTCGCCGAGTTCAAGGCAAGCGCGGGACTGCCTTCTTTCGATCGCGAGCGCGAAGGCGCACATATGGACGATCTCCTGGCGCATGCCGCGTTGGAAGGCGTGCCGCCAGATTTGCTTCGCGATGTCTTCGGGACACTGTTTGCGGCGTCGAGGGCCGCGCAGCGCGAGAAGCTCTTCGGGCAGCGCGAGCGCTTTTCAGTCGGCATCATTGGTGGAACGTCCGGTATGGGTGCGTTCCTCGCGCGCCTCCTCTCCGCTGGAGGCTACGCGGTCGAGACAACGGGGCTAGGTGTGGGCGCACCCAACGTGGAGGTCGCGTCGCGTCACGACGTCATCATCATCGCGGTACCCATCGCGGTCACAGTACAGGTGATCAACGAGGTCGGCCCGCACGTGCGCCCTCATGCGTGTCTTTGCGACGTCACCAGTATCAAGCGCGCTCCGCTCGAGGCGATGCTCCGTGCTACACCGCAAGAAGTCGACGTGGTGGGCACACACCCAATGTTCGGCCCGCAAGGCGATGACATGGACCGGCAAAAGGTAGTCCTCTGCGCTGGGCGAGGTTCGACGGGTTCGGCCCGCGTGCGTGATCTCTTCGAAGCATTCGGAGCAGAGGTCATCGAAGCCACTGCAGAAGAGCACGACGCGCAGATGTCACTCATCCAAGTGCTCATCCACCAAAAGACGATGGTCCTGGGTTCGGTCTTGGAGCGCCAAAAAGCAGTGCTCCCACGATCGCTCAATTTCGCGAGCCCCATCTATCGAACAGAGCTCGCGATGATAGGTCGCATGTTTTCTCAAGGAGCCGAGCTGTACGCCGACATCCTCACCTCCAACCCCAACGGCGCTTCTGTCACTCATATGTTCGAGCAAGAGGCCGCGCACTTTGCGCGTGCGGTCGCCATGGGAGACAAGGCGAGCATCATGAAGCGCTTTCATGAAGTGAAGAGCTACATGGCAGAGTTTGCCTCTTGGGCAAAGAAGGAGAGCGACGCGATCCTCCACGATCTCGTGCGCCACGGCTGACACTGTTGCCGCAGGTCGCGATTTTGGGTCTCTTCGACGGGCATCCGTCCTCAACGTACGGAAGTACGTTTCCGGGCGGTGCCCGCCGAATAGGCCCAAACTCGCTTACTGCGGCAGCAGTGTCGGCTAGGGGTTCTTGATGGCCTAGTGCTATCGTGGCGCGATGGGCTCATGGGGGTCGCGTTTGGGGTTGTTGCTTTCTGTGGTGATTGCTTGTGGTGGGGCTGAGGTGCCTCCGCCTACGACGATCGCGAAGAAGAAGCCTGTCGTGCAGCGCTGTACGGTCAAGAAGCTCGCTCAAAAACAGCCCAATCCAGGCCCGATCTTGGCGGATGACAGCGGCGTGTATTGGCTCAATCGGGGCGCGTCTTCTGGAGATGGTCAATTGCTGGTCTTGAAGGCTGGCAGCAAAGACGTCAAGACACTGGCAGACTCGCTCGAGCGCCCGCGTGATCTCGCGATTGATGGCGATAGTGTCTACTACACGACAAAGTCCGGAGTGTTTCGCGTTGGCAAAGAGGGAGGCGACACACCTCAACAGCTCGCCAAGCTGCTGGTTGAGACCAAGAGCCTCGCGCTGAGCGAGATGAGCGTCTATTGGGCGCAGTCGGACAAGGACGGAGACACACTCGCAAAAATCTCCAAACAAGGTGGCCAAGTGAAGGTGGTCGTCAAGGGACTGTCTCCAGTCTTCGCGATCGCGATCAATGAAGACAAACTCTATTGGAGCTCGCGCGGCGCCGACGGCTCGATCATGCGAGTCATCTCGGACGGTGGCAAACCCGAGCAAGTAGGCTTGCCTGTCGAGATGCCAGGCACTCTCATGGTGGACGACACTGACGTCTTGTATGACAGCGCCAAAGGCGTCTTCAAGATGCCAAAGACCGGCGGAGAAGCGGTCAAGGTGAACGCTACTCCAGTCGCGAGCCCAGCATTTGGCGGTCATCGGTTGACGATGTCCAACGGCGACGTGTTCGGCGCGACCGACGACGGCATTTGGAAGAGAGATGCCAAGATCACTCAACTCATCGACGCCGAGGGAGTGGTCGCGGTCGCTGCGGATGCGAAGTACCTATATTTTACCTCACAAGAGCAAGAGCTCGTTGGGGCGGTTCCCAGGACGTGCAAGCCTGCGGTTCAGTGAACTACTTGCTTCAATTGCTGTCATCCTGAGGCCGCATCGGCCGAAGGACCCCATGCGCAACTGCACGCCAAGATCGAAAGTGATTGGGGCTCGTCCCTGCCAAGCGGTGAACCTCGATGCTCTCATTGAGGCGATTAGGGAGGAGCCCCCAGAGGACCCCGCAAAGTGAGTTACCCAAGCAGCAATACAGTCGCAACAACGGTAGTGCCGATGCGCCCAAGCTCCAGCGGCCACGCCCAGCGCTTCTTCTCGAGCAGCGCACCAAGGGAAGTAAGACCACCAGCAATGGACAAACACCCAACAACGAGCGCCGCCCACGGAATTGCGGTCTTGCCGAGCATCACTCCAGAAGTGAGCAACAACAACACGACATATTGAATGCGCACATAGAGCTTGGTCTTGGAGCTCACTTCTACATCGAATTTTGGTCGATTCGCGAGATCCACTGGCGCGGGTTTTGGCAAATAAGAGAACTTATAGGCCGGTGATACGAGCCAGACGCGCGCGCGATCCAGGCCGCGGAGCGTGAAGGTCTTTTGGACGAGCTCTATCCAATAGTGAAACTGCGCCCATATTGGGTTGAAGCTGGCGAGCTGCGTCGTGATGCCATAAACGCACTCCTCTTCTTCGTCGATGTAGGTGCCGAAGAGGCGGTCCCAGACGATCAGCGTCGCACCATAGTTCTTGTCGAGATAATGCGGATTGATGGCGTGGTGCACGCGGTGGTGATGCGGGAGGTTGAGCACCCAATCAAGGGGCCCACCTATCTTCTTCACCAATCGCGTATGAATCCAGAATTGATAGAGCGTGGAGAGCGAGTGCACGATCAAGAACACGTGCACGGGGACGCCAAGCCACGCGAGGGGCAAATAGAAGGGTAGGGAGCTCCACCCTGTCGTGATCGATTGTCGCAAGGCGACCGCGAGGTTGTAGTCCTCGCTCTGGTGGTGCACGACGTGCGCCGCCCAGAAGAAGTTGACCTCGTGAGAGGCGCGGTGCCACCAGTAGTAGAGGAAGTCCACCCCGAAGAACGCGACCACCCACGCGGACCAGCCCTCGAGCGTGAGCGCGCGGTGCCCGTAGAGCCAGACGTAGATCGCGATGCGAACAGCCGTGACGAGCGCGACCTCCAGCTGCGATGAGACACCACACGAGAGATCGGTGATCGAGTCCGTGAAGCGATAGACCTTCACGCCGCGGCGCCGCGCGACGAGCTGCTCGACACCCATGGCGGCGAAGAAGCCCGGAATTGATAAAGCGATCGGCTCGATCATCTACTCCAACACTACATCGCTGCTACGATGGCGGTCCACCCGTGAGCTTCGATCTATACGTTCAACCTTGTCGCTTCGACGGAGCGACCGACAAGCGGATCAACCCGTTTACGAAAGAGGTCCAAGATATCCCCCGCAATCAGCCCCTCTCGGAGATCGAGGTGAGCGCGGTGCGCCGCGTACTCGAGAGTGTGGGTGCCCCGCTCCCAGATGAGCGCGGCTGCTATGTCGCCCGCCTGCCTGATGGAACCAGTGTGGAGATTGACGCCCCGGATCTGCGCGCAGGATGCACGTTCTCGATCCAAGGCACCGTCGTGACTCCAGCAGTGGCTCAGCTACTGTTCGAGGTCATCGTCGCAGGCAATTGGGTGATCCTCGGAGAGGATTGCATCATCGCGCCCAACACCGAGTGTGTGTGGGGCGCTCCCGATTCCTTCGGCCGAGTCTGCGTCGCCTTCTCGCCGCGCAAGGTCGCCGCGCTACTCAACAGCTAGTATTGAATCTTGCCGTAGGTGACGTCTTTCTTGCCGTAGGTGAGCGTCACGTCATAGTTCGAGACGACGGATTTGTAGACGGTCTTGGTTGCGGTGCCGTCGGGCCAGCGGACTTCGATTTGATCGATGTCGCAGGCTGTTCCGAGGCCGAACGTGAGCACCAGATCGTTCTGGATGTTGCCGTGGCCGTAGCCGCCGCTGACGTATTGAGTTTGAGTGCGACCGCCTGCGGTGACCCGGACTTGAGCGCCGATCGCGCTGCGGTTGACTCCTGTTTGATCGCCGCCGTCGAGGTGGACGCGCACGAGGTTCTGATCTTGACCGACGTCATTGCGCCAGACGTGGATGCGCGGCGCGCCCTTCGGATCCTTGAGGTCTTGTACGCCAGCGACGAGATCGAGATCGCCGTCGCCGTCTACGTCGATGAACGTGGGGACCTGCAAGTTGCGGACAGCCGCGGTGATGAGGCCGGCTTTGTCGTCGTTGCGTACGAACTTGCCGTCGGGCTTCTGGTGAAAGAGCGCGGAGGTGTCGTCATAGCCGTACGCACCGGTCTCCGTGAGCAGTACGTCTTTGCGTCCGTCGAGATCGATGTCGATCATCTCGGAGAGGGTGTCGCCGTCATTCCAATAAATGTCCGTCGGGTCGTGCGCGCGCAAGAGGCCCGTGACGTCGTTGCCGGGGCGCGTGAACTTGCCGCCGTTGCCAGGGTTGATGATGAGCTCGCTCGGGTCTGCGGAGGAGCCGACGTCGCCGTGCACGATGGTCGCGCTCAGCATGTCCATGTCGCCGTCGTCGTCGATGTCACCGCACGCGATCGTGAAGTTGTTGCCGCCGAGCGACCATGCCTGGTCCGTCACGCCGTCCTGCCAACCGCGGAAATACGGCCCACTGCCGGCTCCGAACGCGTCGACGCACTTCTGCACGAGCGGCGCGGGTGGCATGGGGTTGCAATCTTTGTCGCTCGGGTTCGCGGCGCAGAAGCAGCGGAACGATTGATCGTCGGACGTGTTGATCCGGTCGTCGTGATCGATGCCGAGCGCGTGACCGACCTCCACGAACACGCCGTTGTCATTGCGCCATACCTGGTTCTCTTCGCGACCGTAGGAGGCGAGGATCATGTCGTCATCGCCGTCGTTGTCGATGTCGCACGCCGTGTTGCCGAAGACGTGACGCCACTGCGTGCCGCTCTGAATGCTCCCGTCGTGCGTTGGAAGACCGACGGCGCCGGAGACATTGCTGAACGTGCCGTCGCCGTTGCCGCGGAAGAGCGACGGCGGCGTGTTGGGATCGTTCGGGTTGTATGGCCAGTGCGCGACCGTCGAAGGCCAGAAGTCGAGGACGCCGTCGCGGTCGTAATCGAGGAAGACGGAGCCCGCGTACCAGATCACCTTCTGCGTGACGTCACTCGGGGGCGCGAGCGTGAAGTGCCCCTTGCCGTCATTGAGCATCGCGCCGCAAGCGTCTTGGGGAGCCGGGTTTCCCGGGGTGATCTCGTTCGCGTTACAGAGGATCACATCCACGCTGCCGTCATTGTTGATGTCGCCGAAGTTCGCCAGATCAAAGCCGCGCCCGCCCTTGCCGTCTGCCGTGGCGAGCAGACCGGACTTGTCGATCTCGTCCACGAAGATGCGACCGCCCGCGTTCTTCGGATCAGGGCGATTGATGAACAGATAACGAAGTTGGTGAGTCGCCCAATTCGGATCTGTCGAGACGCGCTCCGACGTGATGGACATCGCAAGCATGTCGCTGAAGCCGTCGCCGTTGACGTCCGCCGCGAGCAGGACGTTCGCGATCGGATCGACGTTGGGTGTCTGCGCGAGACCGAAATCGGCCGTGGCATCGGTGAACCAATGATCCGGCGCCGCGGCGGGCGTCTTGCACACTCGCGCGGGCAACGTCGGACCGGCATCGGGAGTGGTCCCCGGCACATGGACGACATCGGAGCTGCACCCTTGAGACACAATTACGAACGCAGACAACAACCCCACCGAACAAGTCGCGATCCGACGCATTGAAGGTCCTCCCGAAGGTGCGCCGCGCACCGAGCCGCGCGCACACAGGTCAGTATGTCCGGACCTGGCTCCAGGATCATCGTCCACCATCAAATGTCCGGCGATGTCCGGCCCGTCTGCGGGACATATACACCGGGTCTACGCGCCACTCGGCTGTGGTAAACGTGCGAACCATGCTTTTCTCGAGAGCGCTGATTCCCACGGTAAAAGAAGTCCCCGGCGATGCCACCAACCAGAGCCATATCCTGCTCACTCGCGCAGGCTTCCTGCGAAAGGTCGGCGCTGGCATCTACGATTTCCTTCCGCTCGGGCTCCGAGTGCTGCGCAAAGTGGAGCGCATCGTCCGCGAAGAGATGGATCGCGCCGGCGGGCAAGAGATCCTGATGCCCGTCCTCTTACCGGCAGAGCTCTACAAAGAGAGCGGCCGGTGGGACCTCTATGGCGACGTGCTCTTCCGCCTCAAGGATCGCAAGGGCGGCGACTACAACCTCGCGCCCACACATGAAGAGGTCGTGACCGACATCGCGCGCCGCGAGATCAAGAGCTGGCGCGACATGCCGAAGAACCTCTACCAGATCCAGACGAAGTTTCGCGACGAGCCGCGCGCGCGCGGAGGCCTGCTTCGGTGCCGCGAGTTCATCATGAAGGACGCGTACTCCTTCGACACGACCGAAGAGGGCGCCAAGGCGAGCTACGAGGCAATGCGTGTAGCCTACACGCGCACGTTCGACCGCATGGGGCTGCGCTACCGCATGGTCGCCGCTGACTCCGGCGCGATGGGTGGCAGCACGAGCGCGGAGTTCCAAGTGCTCGCGGACTCCGGCGAAGACGCGATCGTCGCGTGCGGCAACTGTGACTACGCCGCGAACGTCGAGGTCGCCACAGCGCGGACGATCTCTCCTGCGCGCGCGGCGATGGCGACGACGATGCCGATCATCCGATTACACACTCCCGGTCACGGCACGATCGAGCAGGTCACCACTCTGCTCAAGATCAAGCCGCAGGACATGTTCAAGAGTCTGCTCTACACGGCGCCCGGCAGCCCAGACCTCATCATGGTCGTCGTGCGCGGGGACCACGAGGTCAACGAGCTCCGCGTCGCGCGCGCTCTTGGCGTAGCAGAGGTCTTCCTCGCGGCGGAGGCCGACGTGAAGAAGGCGACCGGCGCGGACCTCGGCTTCGCAGGTCCGGTGGGCTTCTCTGGAAAAATCATCGTCGACCGCGCGGCGGCCGCCGTTCGCAACGGAGTCACCGGCGCCAACGAGACGGATTGGCACTTGGGCAACGTCAATCACGGACAGAACTTCCAAGCCGACGTCGTGGACGTGCGCCTCGCCGCCACGGGCGATCCCTGCCCCAACTGCGAGAAGGGCACGTTCACTGCCTACAAAGGGATCGAAGCGGGACACATCTTCATCTTGGGCACGCACTACAGCGCGAAGATGGGCGCCAACTTCTTGGACGAGAGCCAACAGAGCAAACCCGTCATCATGGGTTGTTACGGAATTGGCGTCTCGCGGCTGGTCGCTACTGCGATCGAGCAACACAACGATCAAGACGGCATGCGTTGGCCGATGAGCCTCGCGCCCTACCAATTGCACATTTGCTCCTTGGGTAAAGACGCTCCTGTCGCCGAAGCCGCGAAGAAGCTCCACGACGAGCTCGAAGCGCTCGGCGTCGAGGTGCTCTGGGACGATCGCGACGAGCGACCCGGAGTGAAATTCAAAGACGCCGACCTCATCGGGATTCCGCTCCGCGTGACGATCGGCGCAAAGGGATTAGCGAATGGTCAGTTGGAGCTCAAGCCGCGCACGGAGCCCGACCCGAAGAAGGCTGAGCTCATCGCAGTGGCGGACGCGGCGCGCGTGCTCGCCGATCGCGTGAAGGCCGCGCTCGCGTCATGAGCGAGACCAAGCGAGGCATCACCTCCACCGAGGCTGTGCACGCTGGAGAGCCCAAAAAGCAGGCGTTTCATGGCGTCCCCACGCCAATCGTGCAGACGGCGACCTATACCTACGAGAGCACCGACGAGATCATCGCGCAGACGGCGGGCACGCACCCCGAGCCCGAGCGCGGCGAGTACGGTCGATACGGCAACCCGACATGCCGCGCGGTGGAGAAGCACCTCGCCGCGCTAGAGGGTACGGACGACGCGCTCTTGTTCTCCAGCGGAATGGCCGCGATCACTACTTCGATATTGGCGCTCTGCAAGCAAGGCCAGCACGTCGTGTTGTTCGACGACTGTTATCGAATGACTCGCGAGTTCGTCACAGGCACGCTCGCGCAGTTCGGTGTCGGCCATACTTTGGTGGCCGCGGGGGACGTAGGCAACCTCGCGAGCGCGCTCAAGTCCGAGACTCGATTGGTCATTAGTGAGTCGCCTACCAATCCCTATTTGCGGTGCGTCGATCTGGACGCGCTCGTCGCGCAGTGCAAGTCCAAGCGCGGCGTCAAGACGATGATAGACGCGACGTTCGCGACGCCGGTGAACTGCAAA
>JANYHY010000439.1 GCA_025362165.1 Myxococcales bacterium
CGAGGCACGCCAGGCGTGGTGCCACGGAGTGCCTATTTTGTGGGACGATCCTGCGAGGCGCTCCAGTTGTCCCGAGAGCGCCGGCCGTGCGCACGAGGCTAGGCGTTCTGCTCGCGGGCGCCATGGCGATCGGCGGAGGTCGGCCGTCATGCGTCGGTGGCGGTCAAGTGTATGGAGGTCCGCCCGTCGACTTCGACGCTGGCGCGAGGCCCCCTGCGCCTGTGTATGGAGGTCCGCCGCCGATGCCAGACGCAGCGCCTCCGGATCTCGACGCTGGCGCAATGCTTGACTCATCAAGCAAAGACGTGAAGGGGGACGCGAGCGTCGCCAAGTCGAAGCCAGACGCCAGCAGAGCTGTCGAGCGAATGCTCGTGCCTGCGTACGGTCTCGTGCCGCCTCCCAACCCGAACCCATTCAAGCAGTAGTCAACGCGAGAACTTCGCGGGGCGCTTCTCCAGGAACGCGCGCGCGCCTTCGACCATGTCGGCGCCGCCGAGCACCGTCATTCCCGCGGCCGCCTCGATGCGTAGGCCCTCTGCGAGCGGAGCGCCCCAGCCGAGCATCGCCGCCTTCTTGTCGGCTCGCATCGCGCTCTGCGGCAACGCGCACAACGTCTTGGCGATCTCGTGGGCGCGTGAGAGCGCAGCGCCCTTGCTGACGATCTCGTTCGCGAGCCCGATCGCTTTGGCTTCAGTCGCGTCGATGAAGCGCCCCGTGAGGATCAGCTCCATCGCGCGGCCCATCCCCACGATGCGTGGGAGGCGCTGGGTCCCGCCGTCCACGAGAGGCACGTCCCAACGCCTGCAGGCGACGCCCATCTCCGCGTGCTCCTCGACCACGCGAATGTCTCCCATGCACATCAGCTCCAATCCCCCCGCGAGCGCGAAGCCGTTGACCGCGCAAAGGATCGGTTTGTAGATGTCCGTCTGTCGTGTGTAGCCGAGAAAACCGGTGCCGTTGTCCACGAAGGCGTCGCGCGCTTCTTGGGTCGTCCCGATAGCCACCGACAGTCCGCTCAGATCCGACAGGTCCGCTCCCGCCGAGAAGGCTTGGTCGCCCGCTCCCGTGAGGATGGCGACCCATAGCGCGTCGTCGTCACGAAAACGAATCCACGCGTCGTGCAGCAGCCGCGCGGTCTCCCCGTCCACGCAGTTGCGTTTGTCCGGGCGGTTGATCGTGATCACGAGCGTGCGCTCGACGATAGAGGTGACGACTTTGCTCATTGGCGAGCCGAGCTTACTCGCGTTATAGGCACGTGCATGCGCGCCTCCGTGTTCGTGACTGTGTTGGCCGTGTTGCTCGTCACGCTCGGTTGTTCCAAACCCGCGCAGAAGCCCGGCGCCATCGCGATCACGGCTGATCAGAAGGGTTTCACGCCTTCTTCCGTCAGCGTGGACAAAGGCAAACCCGTGACGCTCGCCTTCACACGCACGAGCAACGACACGTGCGCGACCGCGGTCGTCTTCCCCGAGATCAACGTGAAGAAGGATCTCCCGCTCGATACGCCGGTCTACATCGACGTGCCCACGGACACCGCGCGCACACTCAAGTTCACGTGCGGCATGGGCATGTTCGAATCGAGCGTCGTCGTTAGGTAACCGCGATCAAGTGACCGCGCGGATGCTGTCTTCGAGGATCTGCAGAAGCTCGATCAACACTGAGTCCTCCGTCACGAGCGGTGGGCACACGTAGACCGTGTCTCCCAGTGGTCGCAGATACGCGCCGCGCTTCTTCGCCTCTTCATACACTCGCCAGCCAAGACCGCCCTCGTAGCCAGCAGAGCCGAGATCCGCCGCGCCGATCATCCCGATCGAACGAACGCGCGCGACGCCTGGAATTTGGGCGATTCGCTCGAATGCTTGCTTAATCAAGCGTTCCTTGCGCGCCACTTGTGAGAGGATCTGCTCGTCCTTGAAGATCGCCAGCACCTCGCGCGCGATCGCAGCGCCGAGCGGGTGGCCGCAGAACGTATGGCCGTAATAGAACGCGCGTGAGGCGTCTCCACGGAAGGCGTCGAACACACGCTCGGTCGCGAGCACGGCCGCCATCGGGAGCGCACCACCTGCGAACACCTTGCCGATGCACATGAGATCGGGAGACACGCCTGCGTGATCGCAAGCCCACATCGGGCCAGTGCGGCCATAGCCAGCGAAGACCTCATCGAAGATCACGAGCACGTCATGCGCGCGCGCGACCGCCACGAGCTCCGTGAGGTAACGCGCGTCGTAAATGCGCATGCCCGCAGCGCCTTGTACGATCGGCTCGACGACGACGGCCGCGATCGTGTCGTGTTTGCGCGTGATGAGCTCCTTCATCGCGTCGAACGCCGCTTGATAGTCGTCAGGGAAGGGCGCGTGCACGCACTCGAAGAGAACGCTCGCGAACGGACGTCGGAAGATCTCCACGCCGCCGAGGCTCGCAGCGCCGATCGAGTCTCCATGGAACGCGCCGTCGAGCGCCACGAAGCGCGACTTGCGCGGCTTGCCGTTCTGCGCGAAGAGCTGAATGGACATCTTCACTGCGGCCTCGATCGCGGTGGAGCCGTTGTCCGTGTAAAATACACGCGACATCCCGGCGGGCGCGACGGCGATGAGCTCCTCGGCTAGGCGCGCCGACTGCTCGTGTGCGATGCCGCCGAGCGCGCAGTGGTCCAGCGTCTCGAGCTGTCGATTGATCGCCGCGACCACGCGCGGGTGACGATGACCGAGCGCGCTCGTCCACCACGAGGAGTTCCCGTCGATGAACCGAGCGCCGTTTTCGTCCCACAAAAATGGGCCTTCCGCGCGCGCGACCACGATCGGATCGACGGACGCCCAAGCATCCATCGCCGTGTACGGATGCCAGACGCGCCGCTTGTCGAGCCGGACGATCTCCGCGCGGTCCACTACTTCTTCGCGCCAGCGTCCTTGGCTGGGGTCGCTGCGGGCTTGGTCCCCGCGTCCACGACTGGAGGCGCAGCGCCAGCGTCTGCTGCGCCCATGTTCATGCCCGGCATCGGGTCGGCGGGCACGTCGCGGTTGATCGTGATCGTGCGCGTGGTGGCGTTCCACGGACCAGGCAGCATCTTGCCGTCTGCGCCGTCGAGCTCCGCCTTCACCGTGTATTGACCGTTCTGCAGGTTGTCCAAGTAGTAAGGCGCGCCGAACTTCTCGACCTTCGCCTCGAGCGCCTTGTCGATGCCCGGCCCGGTGACCGTGAAGTGCACGTTCTCTTTGCCCTCAGCGAGCGTGACGTTCGCGAGCTGGAAGTCGACGAGCAAGTGACTCGCGTTGTCACCTTTGTACTCACCCTTGGGGCGGCTGTAGATCAGCATCGGCTTCTTGAGATCCGTCTTGACGTCGCCCTTCTTGCCAACGAAGAAGCTGAGCATCGCCATCGCGTCCTTGGTCTTGACGGACTCGTGGTTCATGCGACTCGCGAAGGCGACGAGCGTGTGCTCGCCCTCGGTCAGCGGATCCGGGCTGAGGTCGCTCAGCTTGATCGCCGCCTTCGTGTCGTAGATCGGCTTGTACGGCTTGTTGTCGAGGACCAGGTGCACGTGCGAGCTGCCGGTCGCGGTCTGCCAGTTCTTCACGTCGAGCTTCACTTGAAAATCGCCAGCGTGATCCGCCGCGACGATCTGACCGCTCGTCGGCGCTGCGATCTTCACGATCGGCAACGGCGCCACGGGATCTGGGCTCGCCGTCCCTTGAACGAGGAGCACGGGCGGTGCGGCCGGAGGAGGCGGCGCTGCGTCAGCGACGTTGGCCGCCACGCTCGCCGAGGCGCTCGGCATCACGCGCGGCCCAGGAGGAGGAGGCGGCGGAGGAAGGTTGTCGTTACCGCCGCCGCAAGCGATCGGCAAGAGGGGAGTGGCGGCGAGCGCGAGGACGAAGAGGGATCGGAGCTTCATGGGGTGCGCAGCATCGTGCGAACGACGCGTCACCGCAAGAAAAAGCTACAAGAGACTAGTTCACCTTGTTCGGAGTAGGGGGGGTCGCGACCTTGAAGTCTGCGGCGCTCATGTTGGTGTTCATGCCGTTCGGGGTGCGCGCTACGGATTGCCCGCTGCTGGGGGCAGGTGCTGCAGGTCCGGTGGGTGGCTTGTCGAACGGGTGACTCGCCGCTGTGATGGTGCCGTAAGCCATGCTGTCCATCGGTGCGGAGGCTCCGGGAGAGAAGACTCCGACACCGCCGCCGGTCTTGCTCAAGACTCCGTTGAGACCGTTGCCGAAGCGACCGATCACGGTGCCTTGGAATTGCTGGCCGCCGATGACGACGTAACCCTTCGCGGGGATCTGATCGGCGGGCTGACCCGTCCAAACGGCGTTGGCGCCGCTCGCGGCCGCTGAGCTGTATTGGATCGTCCATGCGTTGAGAGAGACCGTGCAGTCGCCGGTATTGTAGATCTCGACGAACTCGTCCGAGGGGCCGAACGGTCCTTCGCTCTGGAGCTCGTTCACGAGCAGCCCCGCGTCGCACGACGTGTCGGGGCCCGCTTCTGGTGGCGGTTGGTTCGTGTCCTTGCCAGCGTCGAACGGGACGTAGTTGTCATCCGCAGGCT
>JANYHY010000463.1 GCA_025362165.1 Myxococcales bacterium
GAGTCTAACGAGATCTGCGCGCTGTTCGCGCGATGTCGCAAGTTCGAAGAGTCGATCGCGCTCTTCGACGTGACGCTCGCGTGCACCACGTTGGAGCAGAGCGCGATCTACTGCAACGCGCTGTGGGTGATCCAAAAAGACAACTCCAAATTGCCAATCGACCATGAGCGGGCGCGCAGGTTCCTCTCGGTCTGCGTGCCTCACGGGACGGGCAATCCTGCGATTTTTCACAACGCAGCGTGCGTGCTCGCTGAAATGGGAGACGTTGAAGGCGTGATGGAGCAATTGAATGCAGCACGCAAGCATCGTTATGCGAAGCTCGATGTCATGAAGCAAGAGTGCGCGACGACCTTGCCCAATCTCGCGAAGGACAAACGGTTTCGCGCGCTCGAGTAACGAGGCGGACTGCCATACGCTGAATTAGGCTCGAAGCTGCGCTAAAACAGCGCGCCGATCAGAGTATGATCGATTGGTCTCGTTCAGCGTAGACGGCCACGGAAACGTCCCTACCATGCTGCTTGGGAGGATTGATGATGGAGCGAACGAGCCGGAAGATCCCCGTCACTGAGCGACAGTTTCTGTGGGTGCAGGACGACGACAAAGGCGAGGTCACGCTGCACGTCGGGCCGACGATGGTGTCGCCGACCGCTGCGGACCGAGTCGTCATCGACGATGGGCAAGGTGGCTTCCGCGAAGACACGAGCGGACGCCCGCAGTCGATGGTGGAGCTCGGCGACAGCCAGTACGCCGTCTTGTTCAACCCGCTCGCCGAGGCCGACGATGGCCTGAACGGTCGCTTCCGACCCGGCCGCAACGAGTCTCGCCCGCAGCGCAACGGAACGCGCTCGATGATCCCAGGTCCGTGCAGCTTCTATCTACGACCAGGCCAGCGGGCCGACGTGCGTGACGCGCACGAGCTCGCATCCAATCAATACTTGGTCGTGAAGGTCTACGGCGAGGTCGACAAGAACGCGCCCTTCTACGAGGTCACGGCGCGCAGCGCAGGCATCACGCGCGCGACCGCTGAGAAGGTGGACGAGCAACCCGTGGTCGCGCTCGCAGAGCGTCAGCCCGTGGAGTTGAAGCGCGGACAGCTGATCGTCATTCGCGGTCTCGATACTCAGTTCTACATCCCGCCCACGGGCGTGGACATCGTGCCGGACACCTCGGTGGACGACAGCGGCGCGGCGATCAGCGCTGCTGCTGCGCGACAGCTCCTCGCGCAGCTCGGCGGTGAGACAGAGGCCCCGGCGGACGAGATCGCGATGCTCGAAGAGGGCGAATCACCCGCGCAACGCGCAGCACCTCGACGCCAAGCGATCAACCAGTTCATCGATCAGTCCGCGCGGAGCCGCGCGCGAAAGAGTCCCGCAGCGCCAGCCCCCGCCGCCGCTCCTATGGGCGAGGTCATGCGCGGAGAGCAGCAAGTGAACCTCGCGGATCTGGCGAGCTCAGGAGCGATCCGCCGGGCGCTCGAGAAAGAGGCCCGGCAAGCGCGCTTGATTCGGCGCGCAGTGGTGCTCGGCGAGAAAGAGTACTGCGTGATCGTCGACGCGGACGGAAAGCGAGAGATCAAGCTCGGCCCCGCGCGCGTGTTCCCTGGTCCGTACGACACGTTCATGACCGTCGGCTCGCGCGAGCGCGTGTATGACGCGTATGAGCTCCTCCCCCAGCGCGCGCTCTGGCTGCGCATCATCTCGCCGATCAGCAAAGTCGCGCTCGCCAAGAAGCTCCCGCGCGGAGTCGATCTGGATCACGACGAGTACTTGCCGGGCGACGAGCTCTTGCTCACGGGCGTCTCGACGTTCTTCTTCCCGTTCAACGAGATCGAGGTGCTCTCGCCAGACACGGGGCAAGCCGTGGTGGGCAACGATCACGCGCGCGTCTTCATCGAGGCGATCGGCATCGATCAGAAGAGCGGCATCTACGTGCGCGATCTCGCGACGGGCGAGGCGCGCCTCGTGCGCGGCAAGCAGTCGTACTTGGTGGACCCGCGCAAAGAAGTGCAGATTACACGCACCGTCCCGACAGACGATTGGAACCTCTGGATCGCTTCGAACGAGCCGCACAAAGAGACGGACTCGTCCGTGACGACACCATGGGCAGTCTCGATCGTCGTGCCGATGAACACTGCGGTGCTGGTCACCTCGGCGACCGATCGCCGCGTCGTCGAGGGGCCCTGCGTCACGCTGCTCGGCTACGAAGAGACGCTCACGCGCTTGAGCCTGTCGACGGGCACACCCAAGAGCGACGAGCACCCGCTGCGCACGTGCTTCTTGCGCACCACCGGCAACCGCGTCTCGGACGTCGTCGTGGTCGAGACGGCTGATTTCGTGAAGATCGCGATTCGTGTCTCCTACTCGGTCACGTTCTTGGAGGAGCAGCGCGACAACTGGTTCAACCACGAGAACTACGTGCAGGTGATGATCGATCACCTTCGCTCCATCGTGCGCGGACGATGCCGCACGCTCTCGCTCTCGGCCTTGTGGCCCCAAGTGCCCGCCGTCGTGCGCGACGTTGTGTTGGGTACGCGCAAGGAGGGTGCAGCGCGGCCGGGTCGTTCGTTCTTGGAGAACGGATCGCTCGTCACCGAGGTGGAGGTGCTCCAGGCGACCATCGAAGACCAAGAGGTGGCCAAGCTGATGCAGCGCGTGCAGACCGAGTCGGTCACGCTCGCGATCGGCGATCGCAAGGCGCAAGAGGCGCTCATCTCCGCGAAGCTGCGCGAGTCACTCGACAAGGAGGCGCAAGAGATCTCGGAGGCGACGCGCGTCCGACAGGCGAAGCTCGCGGAGCTCGCGCGCAAGCTCGCACACGACGCGGCGCTCGGCACAGCGCGAGACGCGGAGTCCGTCCGGCGCGAAGAGCAAGCGCTCGCGGACACGCGCGAAGCAGAGGCGCTCAAGCATCGACTCGCCCGAGAGGCGGAGGAGAAGGACGCCGATCTCAGGCGCATGGAAGCAGAGTCCAAGGTGCGCGCAGACGCGCAAGCGCGAATGGCGATGGCGACGATCGAGTCTCGCAGCAAAGAGCGCGAGCTCGAGATCCTGCTGATTCAAGCCCAATCCGCCGCGACGGTGGCAGAGCGTCAAGCAGTGCAGCGCCAGCTCGTCGAGGCGCTCACGGCGCTGGGCGACAAGGTGATGATGACCGAGGTCGCTCAGAACATGAACCTCGTGAGCCTCTTCAAGGGCAAGGACGTCGGCACGATCCTCAGCGAGGTCCTCGGAGGCACGAAGGTCGCGCCGACCTTGCGCGCGATCATCGAGAACGCCGCGCGGAACGGAGAGCCGGGCGAGACCGGCGAGGCGTAGTCGCTGGAGAGCTACGCTCGCAGCTTGTTCGAAATCGTTAGAGTGAGAACGCCAAGGGCTCTGATCAGACGGCCCACGCGGTGGCGAGTCTTCGCTTGAGCGCGGTCGCCTCGGGCAAG
>JANYHY010000506.1 GCA_025362165.1 Myxococcales bacterium
ACCTCGCCTCCAAGCTGAGCGCCAAGTACACCATCACCGTCGACAACCTGGCGCCCGGCCCGGACAACGACCCCGCCGTGCAGGATCGGTACTGCCAGCTCGTCGGCAAGGTCACCTACCCGCAGTTCCAGCACGGCATGCCGCCGTTCGACACCGAGGGGCTCTTCGATCCCGCGGGCAGCGGCCTCCCCACCAAGCAGCGCGACGAGGACGCGCCGGTCACGCTCACGCTCCCCGACGGCGTGATGCCGGCCGCGGGCTTCCCGCTGGTGACGTTCTTCCACGGCTCGGGCGGGCTCAGCACCGCCGTCGTCGATCGTGGCACCTGGCGCCCCGAGACCGATCCCACCAAGTGCCCGGGCGGCACCACCGACGTGTGGCTGGGCGTGACCGGCTGCAACACCAAGGGCCAGGGCCCGGCCTACGTGCTCGCGCCGTTCGGCTTCGCCATGGCGGGGAGCGCCATGCCGGTCAACCCGGAGCGGCTGCCGGGCGCGTCGGAGACGGCGTACCTCAACCTCAACAACCTGGCCTCGATGCGCGACACCTTCCGCCAGGGCGTGATCGAGCAGCGCATGTTCCTCGACGCGCTCTCCAAACTCACGATCGATCCCGCGGTGGTGAAGGCTTGCACGGGAGTGACGCTGCCGATGGGATCTTCAGCGATCAAGCTAGATCTCGCCCGATTGGACGCTCAAGGCCAGTCGATGGGTGGCATGTATACCAACATGATCGGCGCAGTGGATCCGCGCGTACAAGCCGTCGTCCCGACGGGCGCGGGCGGCTATTGGAGCTACATGGTGTTGACCACCAAGGTCATCGATGGCTCCGCGGGCAAGATTGGTCTCTTGATCGGCACGACCCAGCCGCTCACGTTCCTCCACCCGACTCTGCATTTGTTGGAGACAGCGTGGGAGGCCGCGGAGCCGATGGTCTATATGCCGCGTCTGGCGCGCAGACCCTTGCAAGGGCATCCAGTGCGATCGATTTACGAGCCAGTCGGCAAAGACGACCCCTATTTCTCTACAGAGATCTATGACGCGGCTTCTCTCGCTTATGGTCACAAAGAGGGCGGTGACGCGCAATGGCCCGCGATGCAGACTGCATTGAAGCTCGATGGCAAAGGCGGACTATTGTCTTATCCCGTCTCGCAAGACCTCCAATCGGAGAGCGGCAAGGCGTATACGGGCGGGATATTCCAATATCTTGGTGACGGTGTCGCGGACGCTCACGCGATTTATCGACAGCTCGATGCAGTCAAATACCAATATGGGTGTTTCCACGAGACTGCCGTCAAGAAGGGTGTAGCGACGATCCCCGCACCTGCACCTCTAGGCACGCCTTGTCCTGGGTTGTAGGCCAATGCGACAACACAGCAGCCCTCCGCGACCCTCCCGACACACGGTCGCAAAAACATTAGCCCCTCCCAGCCCTCCCAGCCTCCCCACGGTCGTGGGGAGGAGAAGAGAAGAGGCTCGCAATTTTCTGCCCTCCCACACGAACGTGGGGGAGTTGGAGGGGGCTGGCGTCAGCTGGTGAAGCGGATCGCGGTGCCTCGGACGTGTGTGGGCTTGCCTTCGCCGTCGCCGTGCTCGAACTCGATGTCGATGACTACGTTGGCACCCATCGCGGCGGCGCGACGCAATAGTTCTTTGTCGCCGTCGTCCTCTTTGCCCATCTCCGCGATGACGTCGAGCTTGCCGAGCACCTGGTATTTGCGGCCGTTGATGAGATCGTGGCAGCGCACTGCCATGCCGGATAGGTGAGTGGGCTCCGCGCCGGGCTCGCCGTGATGGAACTCGACATTGATGACTGCGGGCGCGCCGAGCTTGGCGGCCTTGCGCTTGAGCACCTCGAGCGCTTCGTCCTCGGTCTTGACGGGCATGTGAATGTCCACGAGACCCATCACCTCTGTAGAGCAACCCATTTGATCGTTCTGGAGGACTTTGACGGAGCGGAACGCAGGGTCGAGAGTCTTGTCTGCCATGATGGCGCGGTCTTCGGCGACCTCGTCGTCATCGCTCCCCTCTTTTGCCTCTTTGGCTTCGGACGAGTCCGAGCTCGCGGTCTTGTTGGTGGTGAAGGACGCGTCGCGCGCGGGCATTTGGTCGCACGCGGCGAGCAACAAGAACGCAGACAATGGCAAATAGCGAATCATCATGATGAGCCTCGTAGTTTGTTTAGTCAGTAGCCAACTGGATAGGGCACTGCGCGTAGAAATCGAACCGCCAATCCGGAGAGGTGTGTGGGCTCTCCGGGGGCTTCGCCGTGGTGAAACTCCACACCGACCACCGCGTCCGCGCCCATCGCCGCGGCCTTCTTGCGCAGGGCTGCCATCGCCGCGTCTTGATCGCCGACCGGCAAGTGCGCGTCGATCACGCCGACCACTTCTGTGGGCCGATCGAGGTGCGTCGATTGGAGGATGAGGACGTGATTGGGATCGCCGTGCGCTGGAGGCGCGTCGCTGGGCGAGTCCGAGATCTGTTGCTTGCCGTTCTCCTCGAAGATCGTCGTGTTGGTCGACGTCGTCATGTTCTGCGAGTAGTTGACGGCCGTCTCTGGGTGATACTCGGGGTGATACTCGTTCGCACACGCGACCAGCGGGAGAGCGAGCAACAGGAGGTAGGTTCGAGCGGGCACGAAGCGCTTCAATCCATGACGCGTGCCAACCCTATTTTCGCCGCGGATCAACGCGCGGGACGTTTTTGGCGCTCCGTCGCGCAGACGTAGCGCCCCGGCGATTGATTCAGGCGAGCGGCGCTTTGTCTCGCGCTCGTTGCGACCCGCGCCAACACTCCCGCAATTGTCGCTATAGCGAGGTGGCACGCAAGTTGGATTGCTCCTTCACATGCGAACGATAATCACACTTCTCCTAGCGTTGCCGCTCTTCGCGTGTGGCAATAGCTATCACCCCGAGTACCACCCCGTGACGGTGACCAACGTCTCGCAATCGTACTCGTCGGGAGTTCATGTCGGCGGAGGCACCGGCACACCGCAGCCCGTCACAGTCATGCCCGCGCCTCAAACGCAGCCACCCATCGTCGTCGGCCCGTACACGCCCGAGCCCCCACCCGGCTTCTTCGACGGCAATCACTAGCTATCCTCCCGACATCTCATCTGCCCTCCCCCACGTTCGTACGGCCGTGGGGGAGCTGGAGGGGCTGGAGGGGGCTGGCGCCGCTAATCGCTAATTGCTAATCGCTATTGCGCACAGCGAAACCCTATTGAGGGTTGTGCCCAGGAGCGCGCGATGGGCAGGCGCGTATAGGCTTTAGCGGCGAGGCTGGAGTAGTCCCAAGAGCCGCCGCGCAATACACCTTTGGTGCTCACTCGCGGAGGCAAGAACGGATCGACTACGCGCTCGCGCGGATAGGCGTCGAAGGCGTCGGCGACCCACTCCCATACATTTCCGGCCATATCGAACGCACCGGTAGGACTCACACCATCTACGGTTGTCCCGACCTCGTAAGTGCCTTTGCGTGATCCGCACGGACCATCTAGTCCGCCGACCACGGCTTGGCGACAAGACGTCGGCAGCGTGTTGCCCCACGGATAGACGCGCGCGTCCGAGCCTCTCGCCGCTAACTCCCATTCGGCCTCTGTAGGCAGCCTTTTTCCGGCCCATTTGCAGTATGCGCTGGCTTGGTCGTAGCTGATGCAATTGACGGGTTGTCTTGCGAAATTGGAGTCGTCGATTGAGTTGCACGTGACCGACGTCGTGGTGATCTCTCCGTTGGGTCCGTCTTTGCGCAGCACGTTGGGAGTGCACGCGCTCGCATGTACGCAAGCGCCATAGGCGTCAGTCGTGACCTCCGTGCGATCGATCTTGTAGGCGCGCGTGAGCGTGACTTGGTGCGCGGGCTTCTCGCCCTTGCTGCCGTCGTCGGCACCCATCGTAAAGGTCGTTGGAGAGACTGCGAGCATCGTCGGAACCTGCGCGTCGATTACTACCGTTGCGACCGCGAGGTCCGGTTGCAGCTGAGAGACGTCGGCGAGCGGCTGCGCGTCTGGCGTGGCGAAGGCATCCTCGCTCGACCGCATCTTGAGGAGCGCACCCACGACGACGACTCCCGTCGCCACGAGCGCGACGAGCCAGACCACCTTGCGCTTGCGTTGCTCGCGCAACAACACGGTGATGGTCCCCGTGCCCATCGCGGTTCGTTCGATGTCTGCGGTCGGCGTGGGCGCGATCGGATCGGACTCCGAGCGGCGAAACGCGGGCGGCGGCGTGCTCTGATGTTTGTTGGGCATCGAGAGCGACGGCGGACGAACGCTCTTGATGCGCGTGGTCTGCGTCCCGGAGGCCGCGTGGAGCGCGTCCCAGAACTCGCCCATCGTCCGATAACGCGATCGCGGATCGACCGCGAGAGCGCGCACAATCACACCCTCGACCGCGTCCGTCACGGTCGCACCGCGCGCGCGCAGCGTGGGCCGATGCTCGACGTCGCTCGTCTCGATGTAGAGCTGCACGGGGTCTTCACCCTCGAGCGCGCTCACTCCAGTGACGAGCTCCACGAGCACGAGGCAGAACGCATAGACGTCAGTCCATGGCCCCGTAGGCCCATATTTTCGGCTGAATTGCTCGGGCGCGCCGTACCTGGGTGTGAAGGCTTGCATCGCGCTGCCGAAGCCGTCGAACGGTTTGCTGCTCGTCGTCGCGTCGTCGGGTGCCTTCGCGATCCCGAAGTCGACGACCTTCAACGTCACGCGCCCGCCGACCTCCGTGAGCATCAAGTTCGCGGGCTTCACGTCGCGGTGGGAGACGCCTTGGTCGTGCGCAGCGGCGAGACCGCGCGCGGCCGACTCCAGCACGGCCATCGCGTCCTCGACGACGCGCGTGTGTCCGCGCGAGTTCTTCAGCTCGCGATCGAGCGTGGTGCCGTCGAGCCATTCGAGCACGAGGTAAGGAGTGTCGACACGCGCAGGAGACACCGCGAAGCCGACATCGAGGCACTGCACCACGTCGGCCGTCGCGCGAGAGAGCTGATGGAGGAGCTTGCCTTCCGAGATGAACCGCTTGAGAAAGTCATCCTTCGCGGACTCGTCGAGACTGGGCTTGAGCTTGAGGCACTTGAGCGCAACGGGCTGCTCGAACCCCAGGTGCCACGCGCGATACACGACGCCGAAGCCGCCCTCGCCGACGACCGAATCCACCCGATATTTGCCGGCGAGCACGTGCCCAACCCAGCCGAACGGGTCGGGTCGAACCTTGGTCTTGTCTGCCATGGCGACGAACGGATCCTCTCGTGCGCCTTAGCACAGGGTGGCGGGGGGGGAAGCTGCTGGACGTAGGGCTTGAGGCTCGGCGACGCGCAGTACTTTTGCTCATGCCCGCGGACTCTGAGCTGGCCGACGGTCTCGATCGCATGCTTAGGCCGTCCGCGGTCCTGATCAAAAGCACCGCACGCTCGCCGGTCGTGCCGGTCGCAGCTTGCTGAGAATGAGGTGGGGATTGTAAGCGCATGCTGACGATCCTGAGGGCTTGACCTTTGTACTATTGAAAGTCATTATCAAGTTCAGGAACCGTGACGCTCGACGCTCTCCCCAATGAAGTCTTCGGACGCGTGCGGGCCATTCGGCTCGCGACGTCTGCGCTCGGTTGGCTGCGCGCGGTAGGCATCTTCGAAGGCGAGCGTGTGCAGATCCTCCGTCGCGCTGTTTTCGGGGGTCCGCTCCATCTCCGCACGGGATGCGGCGGTGAGTTCGCGATCGATCGGGCGCTCGCGTCGTCAATCGAGATCGAAGTCGAGACAGCCCCATGAGCGCGCCGGCCTCCGCGCTCGCCAAGGAAGTGCGGGGGGAGGAGAAGAGTTCGTGGGTGGTGCTCTTGGTGGGCCGCCCGAACTCTGGCAAGTCGTCGCTCTTCAACGCGGTCACCGGCGGCGACGCGAAGGTCGGCAACTTTCCGGGCGTGACCGTGGACGTGCTCGAGGCGACCGTGGACCTTCCCGCCGCGGGTCGAGCGCGGATCGTGGATCTGCCTGGCGTGTACTCGCTCCTCGACGCGCCGGATCCGAACACGGACGAAGGCCAAGCGCGCGCGTTCATCGATCAGGCCAAAAGAAAATCAAGCGATCGCGTGATCATCGCGCAGATCATCGACGGCACTCAGCTCTCGCTCGGCTTGCGGTTGACCAAGCAAGTTCTGGCGCGTGAGGCGCGCACGCTGCTGGTCGTCACCCAGCGAGACGCGCTCGACAAACGCGGCTACGAGCTGTTGCCCGAGGAGATCGAGCGAGCGCTCGGCGCGCCCGTGATCGGAGTGTCTGCGAACGCCAAAGACGTGCGCGAGGTCATGCTGCGCGCGCTCGCGGAGGTCGCGCTCGCCGAAGCGACTGCGAAGCCCGTCATTGATTTCGACGAGTCCACAGTGGCCGCGCTCTCCATACGTGAGAAGGATCACGACAAGAGGTCTGCGCGCGCGCGCCGTGAGCTCACCGATCGCGTGGACCGCTGGCTGCTGCACCCGCTGCTCGGACCGGTTGCGTTCGTGGCCATCATGTCAGCCCTGTTTGCGGCCGTATTTCTGATCGCCGATCCTGCTTCGGCGGCGATGGATGCCGTGATGGGCAAGCTCGGCCTCGTCATCACGAACACGATCGGCGATGGCTTCTGGGGGTCGCTCTTGAAGGACGGCGTGCTCGGCGGCGCCGGGACTGTGCTCGCGTTCCTCCCGCAGATCGTCATTCTCACAGTGGCGGTCGAGCTCATCGAGGCGAGCGGATATCTCGCGCGCGGAGCGTTCTTGATCGATCGCGCGCTGCAGGCGGTCGGGCTCGGCGGTCGCTCGTTCGTGCCGCTCCTCACCGCACATGCGTGCGCCGTCCCAGCGATCGCCGCGACGCGGATCATTCGAGACCCGCGGCAGCGCCTCCGCACGATGCTCGTGCTGCCACTGATGACTTGCTCGGCGCGCATCCCGACCTACTCGCTGCTCATCGGGACGTTCTTCGCGGCGCGATCACCACTGTTTCGTGGCGGCGTTTTCGTGTTCTTGTACTTTGCAGGCATCGTGTTGGGTGGGCTCGCCTCCATCGTGATCGGAAAGGTCACTCGACAAAGCCGCGGTCACGCGCTGCCGCTCGTGCTCGAGATGCCGCCTTACCGGAGACCGCGCGCGCGCACGATGGTCACGGTCGGATGGCGTGGCACCAAGCGGTTCGTGCGTGAGGTGGGCTCTGTTATCTTGGCCGCTTCGATCGCGCTCTGGGTGCTCTTGCGCGTGCCAGGCCCGCAGGGTCCCGACACGGCGCCTGACGACGCGAGCCCTCGTGTCGTCGCGATGCATCACAGCGTCGCCGCATGGATCGGCCACGAGGTAGAGCCCGTCACCAAGCCGCTCGGCTTCGACTGGCGCATCAACGTCGGACTCATCGGCAGCTTCGGCGCGCGTGAGCTCATGGTGTCCACGATGGGAGTGATCTTCGGCATCGAGGACACCGAGCAAGACGAGTCCACACTGCGAGACAACATCCGCATGGCGAAGAACGCAGACGGCAAGCCCGCATACTCGGCGTTGACCGCGGCGTCGCTCATGGCTTTCTTCGTGATCGCCTGCCAGTGCATGAGCACGGTCGCCGCGCTGAGACGCGAGACTAGGAGCTGGAGATGGCCGATTTTCGTGCTCGCATACACCTACGTGCTCGCGTACCTCGCTTCGCTCGTCGTGTATCAAGGCGGACTCGCGCTTGGACTTGGCTGACTTCAAACGGCGCCATCTTCGGGCCGTGATCGCGTATCGTGGCGCGCATGTCGGATCCGACGCGAACGTTCTTGCCGCAGAGCATCGTCGCCTCTGGCGCCGCTGACATCGGGTGCCGCCGCAAGCACAACGAAGACACCGTGCTGCTGAGGCCTGATCTTCAGCTGTACATCTTGGCGGACGGCGCGGGCGGTCACAACGCAGGGAACGTCGCATCTGCGCTCGCGGTGACGGCGATCGCGAACTTCTTCGAGTCGGCTGGGCACGGTCGCGCCGAAGAGCCCGACAATGATGGTCTCGGGTTGCCCATCGTCGGGCGAAGGCTCGCGGCCGCGCTGCAGAAGGCGAATGACGACGTGCTGGAGATCGCCAAGACATCGAACAAGCTGAAAGGCATGGGCACGACGGCGGTGGCGATCGCGTTCTTGCCGCACACGGGGATGGCGCATGTCGCGCACGTCGGAGACAGCCGCTGCTACCGCTGGCGCGATGGAGTCCTCGAGCAGCTCACGCACGATCACTCGCTCATCAACGACGCGCTCGAGATGCGGCCGAACATGGATGACGAACAGCTCGCCAAGCTGCCCGCGAACGTGGTCACGCGCGCGCTCGGCATGGAGCCGCAGATCCGCGTCTCGGTGCGGCCGTACCGGACGCTCGCTGGAGACAAATATCTCCTCTGCTCGGACGGCCTCACGGACACGCTCGAAGACGACGTCATCGCCGATCTGCTCGCTGTGCCGAGGACGCCAGAGGACACGGTGCGCGCGCTCATCGCACGAGCCAACGACAACGACGCCAATGACAACATCGGAGTCGTGGTGATGAACGTCAACCTGTCGACAGAAGCGAGCGCGCACGCCAAGCCGCGCCCGGCGTCGCGCAAGCCACCCCCGAAGAAGGCCGTGAGCGACGACTCGAGCCCAGAGATCGTGATCCTCGGCTACGACGCAGACGGCGACATGCCCGACATGCGCCCGCCCATGGTCACTGTCGTGCCGACCGATAGCGCAGACGACAGCATCATCGAGATCCTCGAGGATTTTACGAAGCCGAAATCGGGCTGAAAATTGCCCCAAAATGGCAAACGCCGCGGGATCCTCTCGGACCTCGCGGCGTCGCCGTTCACGTCGCTTGGAGACTCAGGGTCCGCAGAAGTACGTGGCGATGCGCCCGATCCAATCCGCCTGCTGCTTGGCAGCGTCGGCGATCGAATTGTCGGGGAAGCAGTTGTTGATGTCCGGCCCCGCCGAGTCGCCGAACTGCTTTGCGCACTCGGTGGTGACGATGTCGCCGAACGTCTTGCACTGCTTCTTGAGCGATGAGGTCACGCAGGCCGAGAAGTTGGGCGTGGTGGTGGTGTCGCAGGCGCTGCATGAAGCGTCTTGGCAGCCGTACGAAGCGTCGAGCGACTTGCCGCATTTGGTGGCCGGAACCACAAGGTCGAGGCAACCCGGGACGTTGAAGCTCAGGGACTTGCCGTCCGGAGAGACCAACGGTCCCCAGGTCGCGTCCGTCGCTTGAGTCTCGATGCAAGAGCCGCAAGCCGCGGCCGCCATGCCCATGGTGAACTGCGCGCACTTGGTCTTGTCCGCCTTCGTGATGCACGAGACGTAGTCCGTGAGGTTTAGCGTGGTGCACTTCTTCTGGTGCGCTCCGCTCGGGGGGCTGTACGCGCGCGGCATATAGCTAGTGGTGTCCAGGGGTCCGCAGACGCCAGGGCCACCTTCTGGTTGAGGGCCGGTGTCGTTGCCGATGCCGGTGTCCTTCTTGATCGGTCCGCCGTCGCCCTGGGGCGGGATACCCGTGTCGCCGTTGTCCACGATCGTCGTAGTCGACGAACAGCCATAAGACATCGCCACGACTAGCGACGAAACCCCTGCAATCGCGATCCCCTTCATCAAGCGCATGATTTTAGCTCCTTTGCGGTCGGCAAACGTTGAGAACGCACACGAATGCGCGAACGACGCGTGTCGCTATACCACCGTTGATTCCCGGCAGGAGCGCCGACGATCAAAAAAAACGTTCTCAACGCGATACGTCACTGTCTGATTTGCGTTGGCGTCCTCTGAGAGCGGACGAATCCGCTGAAACGCTATGACATCGTGATCACGTGGCAGTCAGTCACAAACATCGAGCAGGCGATCGATGAATGCGCGCTGCGCTTCGTGGAGGATTTCACGCGCGCGATCGAGAGTGACGAGCTCGGCGCGGTCGATCTCCCAGCTCGCGCAGTGAGGTCGGGAGTCGGCTGGGAGCTCCGCGGCCCACGCGTGGACGCGCTTTCGACTACGTGTATAATCCACGTATCCCAGCGAAGTGAGCGGGCCGTCGACGCGCACGCCGACCTCCTCGAGCGTCTCCCGACGCGCCGCAGCTTCGAGCGCCTCGCCGGCGTTGGGCTCTCCCTTCGGCAATCCGTACGGAGCGTTCTTGTTGTACGAACCCGAAGGGTGCACGACCAACACGCGGAGCTCTCCATCCGCCGATCGTTGATAGAGCAAGAGTCCCGCCGACTGCTTCACGAACAGAGTCTAACCTTGAAAACCGGGTAGTTCTTGGTACCGGTTCAGTCGTGATAACGAATCGATGTCTCGTGCTGCTGCTGATCGCTTCGCTCCATTGTCACAGCGGTGACGTCGCTCCTCCCGATCCGGAGCCTGTGACGCCAGCGACTCCCGCAGCGCCGTTGACGACGAGCGTCGCGTCTGCGCTCGTGGTGCCCGAGGACGCGGCGATCTCTCCGTGGCCGATCACGCACGCGATCGTCGAGGGCGATCACCTTCACAAAGTCGATCTGCGCGTGGGCGATGCTTTGGAGACGCCCGCGGACGACGCGTTCGTGTGGACGGTGCAGTCGAACGAGGTCCAGCTGCAGCCCGTCAAGACAGACGGCGGGGCGCGCGCGCGGTTCAAGGCGACGAAGGTGGGCTCGGGAAAATTCGTGGTTCACGGGGATCCGAAGTGTCGCGCAAACGACGCGAGCTGCGGCACCTCCGTCCGCGAATTGACCCTCTTCGTGCTCGTTCACTAGTCTTTGGACCCGCTGCGCGCGGGGCGAGGGGGCGTCTGCTGCCTTGTTGCACGGCGACGCGCAGCACTTTTCTCGGATCGTCCCGCCACTCGCTGCCAGTGAGCGAATTTCGATCATCGGTTGCTGAAGCCTCGAGCGGGCCGCTCCGATAAAAGTGCCGCACGCTCGCCGGCCATCTCGCCCGCAGACGGCAGTAAGAAAAAAGAGACCGACTCGAAGCCCGCGACCGAGACGACAACCCCCTATTCCCCTTTTCGCCACCTGCGGCCGCAAGGACCGGCGAGCGCGCGGTGCTTTTTCTGGGGACCGCCGACCATGTCGCACGTGCCAGTCCCCCCCACAAACCCACCACCACGCCCAGCCCTTTAGTGTCGGCGGGCACCAGGAAAAGTACTGCGCGTCGCCGAGCCACAACCTCCCAACCCGCAGGTGCCCCCTGCCCCCCCGACTTGATGTAGGCTTCGGGAGCGTGAGCAACGAGCAAGAGTGGCGCTGGGCGGACCCTTCCGGGCAGCAAAGGCTCGTGAGGACCGACGAGCTGCGTTCGGCGCTCGCGAGCGGCGCGATCCCTTCCAACGCACCGGTTTGGCAAGCGGGTTGGCCGGACTGGCGCTCGGCCGAAGAGGTGCCGGAGCTGCAGTCGAGCGCGCTCTCAGCTCACAACGGCGTGCTGCCGAACATCCCGCCGCCGCCGCTGTTCGTCGTCGCGGCGCAGGCTGACTTCGAGGGTGGTGCTGCGCAGAGCCCTCCTCCAGCAGTTCGCGAGCCACCAGCGCCGCCGAAGTACACGCCCGCGGTCGTCGTGCAGAAGTCTGCGCCGAAAATCCCGACAGGCTCGCCGAAGCCTTCGCCCATCAAAGTGCCTGAAAATAAGCCTATCGCGGCCAAGCCCGCGCCCGCCAAGCCTGCGGCTCCTCTCGCGAAGCCGAAGAGCGTTGGCCCGCCGCCGCTCCCTGCGGTCGTGAAAATCAAAGAGCATGTGCCGCTCCCGCTGGAGGCGCCCACCGTGCCGGATCTTGGTTGGGAGGACGTCTCGGTCGCGCAGGACGCGAACACGGCTGTGAATGAAGCGCTCACCGATGCGAAGGCAAAGGCCGCGCTGGAGCAGGCCGCGCTCCCTACGATGATCGGAGTGCCTGCGCTCAAGAAGGACGCACCGAAGCGTGTGATCACTCCCGTGAACATGCCTGCGCCTCCACCGCGAACACTTCCGCCAAAGGCGATGCAGTATGTGCAGGAGCCTTCGCCTCCACCGGCGCCGCCGCGCAAGCCGCAATCGATGCCGCCGCCCAAGCGACCGACGCTCATGCTCTATGGCGGTGCTCCTGGGGACGCGCCGGACAGCTCTGCGGGAGAGCCCTCGGCGCCGATCATCGTGCCTCCGCCGGAGCCGAGCGGCGCGACGAAGAACATGGTGACGCGACCTCCGCCGTGGAGCGAAGGCGCGGCCGAGATCCCTACGATGCCGAAGCACGCCTCGCCGCCGCGTGCGCTGCCCGAGGCCGCAGAAGAGCTGAGCGGATCGTTGCTGCTCTCTGACTCGGGCAGCAACGAGGTGTTGCCGCATCGATCGCAAGAGCTCTCTTCGTCCGATTTCCAGAGCGACAGCAGCCTTCAAGTCGTCAAGCCTCAACCGCTCACGCCGAGCCTCGTCGTGGCGCGCCCGCACAGCACCATCGTGGGAATGGCGCCGCCTCCGCCGCCGCTGCCGCTCGACGATCCGAAGCCGGCGATCGTCACGAGGTCATCTCCCCCGCCGGAGAAACCGCGTGCGCCTGCGCCGCCTCCGCAAGACAGCCGCGCGCGGTTGCACGACCTGCAAGCCATCCTGCGCGAGCGACCGAAATGGCAACTCGCTGTCGGCGGCGGCGTCGGCGTGTTGGTCGTGCTCGGCATGTTCGGTGTGCTGATCAAGGCTGTTTCTGGCGGGTCTGGTGACGCTCCCGTCGCGAGCACGTCTGCGAGTGCTTCGTCGCGAGAGGTGTCGTCCGCGCTCGTCGCTCCACCAACACAGTCGGTCGTCACGCCGCACGTACCGCCAGTCGCTGCGCAGTTCATCCCTGCGTGCGCGACTGCGGGTGACTCTCATGTGATCGCGCCGAAGGCCGTCGTCGGGAGCGGCGTCGAGGTGCACGTCAACGCAAGCGGGCTCACGCTCGGCTTCGCGACGACTCCGAAGGACGCGATGGTGATCGCGATCGATCCGACCTCGATGGCGGCGGCCTCGTCGGCCAAGCCGCACGTGTTCGACGCGATCAAGCGCGTGCAAGCGGGCCCGACAGACAAGCTGAGCGCGGTGCTCGACTTCGACAAGAAGGGCGACGTGCTGCAAGGGCGGCGCTCGCTCGTGGGCGCGACGCGCATCGACGTCGGTGGACAAGACGGCACCTTCGCGTGGGCTCCCGCGGGCACGGACAACGCGACCAAGCTCTTCGATCTGCCGAGCAAGGATCCCGTGGAGGCGCTGCGCGGGGACAAAATCCCGAGCGGCGGATTCGTGATCGCCGCGCGACAAGGCAAGGCCGTCGTGTTCGGAGCGATCGTCGGAGACCCGCCTGCGCCGAAGGGATCGCTGACCACGGTCGCCGCGAAGGGGACACAAGTGGGCTCGCCGAGCGTCGCCACCAACGACTCGATCGCGCTCGTCGCGTGGGCGGAGAAGAGCGACGCGTGGAGCGTGCGACTCTCACGAATGGCCCTTGGCGAAGCGCCGGACCAAGCCATCGCGTTCGACGTCCCCGCGGGTGGGCTGGGAGAGCAGGCGCTCTCGCCGACCTTGGCCGCGCTACCCGGAGGCGCGTTTTTGCTGGTTTGGACCGAGGGCCCGACGTCGAACCATCAAGTGCGCGCGATGGTGCTCGACGATCACGGCAAGCCTGCGGGCAAAGCATTCACAGTCTCGGAGGATGGCGTCAACGCGGGCCAGGGCCAGGCAGGGGTGCTCCCAGACGGCAAAGGCGTCGTCGCATTCCTCGCCTCCGCGCCGCAGAAGACGTTCCAAGTCGTCGCGACACCCATCGAATGCATCTCCAAATGAAACTCAAGAGCAAGGTGCGAGCTCTCGCGCTCATGGCGCTGCTCGTCTGCTGCAACATCTTCGGTAACACGCCATCGAAGGTGCGCTCTGGCCAGCTCTACGAGCCGGGCACGCCGGAGTACGACGCTTACTTCAAAGAGCTGCACCTGCTGCAAGTCGCAGCGGCCGGGTGGGAAGACGACAAGAAGACGTCGCGGCGACCGCTCGTGGACGCGCTCAAGATCGAGGGGGATCCTGCGGACGTCTCGATCACGCAGGCGACTCACGAGCGCATGGTAGGCATCGCGCACGTGGTCGGGGCGACTCGGCTCGAGGTGAAGAACGACGAGCCGCACGTGGTCGCGGCGGCCGAGGCGCGCGTGGACGGGCCGACGAAGGACCTCTTTCATGCGGTCGAGGTCGTGGTCAAGACCGAGCTCGATCGCGCCAAGACGCTGCGCCAAGTACCGCCGAAGGTGGACGCCCTCACCAAGACTGGGCGTGAGCTGTTGCCGCGCGTTCAGCCTGATTTCCAGCGGCGTGGCGGCGACGTCGCGACCGACGTGAAGCAAGAGCTCGACGCTTCGCTCGATGTGCTGGGGACGATCTCCAACGGATCGCGCAGCTCGGCGCGTGAGGCCGAGGACTTCGTTGCGGATCTGCAGCGCGCGATCCAAGCGGACCCGACCGAGCAGATCCCTGTCGATGGTGGGGTCATCGCGAACACCAAACCGACCAAGCCCCACCCGAGTGCGGGGGCGACCGCGCGGCCACAGGCGACCACTCCGGTAACGCCGCCGACGACACCGCCCACTGCTGTGAAACCCCCCGTGAAACCGCCTAGCGGTGGTGGCGAGGAAGACTTCCAACCCTGAGTTCGTAAGAGTGCGCTCGAGGTGTGCTACGAGAGCCGCCTCACTTCACGAGGGACTTCCATGCGCACCAGTCATGCTTCCATCCTTGCTTTGATGTCTCTCTCCTGCGCGGCGTTCGCTGTCGCCCATTGCGGAGGTGACGACACGAACACGATCACGCTCCCGGACTCGGGAACCAACGGGATCGACGTCGTCAACCCGCAGCAGTGCACCGGCGCAAACCAGGCGCTGTGCAACGGCGCTTGCGTGGACACGAGCACGGACCCAAAGAACTGCGGCGGCTGCGGCACGGCGTGCCCGGACAAGGCGGTCTGTCAGGCGCAGAAATGCGTGACCTGCGATCAGATCGACAACGACAAAGACGGCTACAACGCCTGCGTCGATTGCAACGACAACAACCCGAACGTCAACCCTGGCGCGTTCGACGTGCTCGGCAACGCGGTCGACGACAACTGCAACGGGCTCGTCGACGAGGTCATGCAGTGCGACGTCGGGGCCAGCGCGGATGGTGGTGTCGAGGCTGGCTCGGACGGCGGCGCGGTCGCTTCAGACACGACGAACCCGACAGACGTCGCGCACGCAGCTGAGTTCTGCTCGCCGTGGCTCACCACTGCAGGCCTCACGGTCACCAGCGACAAGCAGCACCAAGTGGCCGCGAACTGGGGCGTTTTCAATCCGCAGCTCGGCGTCTCGATCGCGGCGTTCTCCACGGGTGTAGCCGCAGACACGGACGACAAGGCCCCCGCGCCAGTCGTGAACGAGACGCCGCAGCCCGGGACTGACTACAAGAAGCCGGGCACTCCGTTCCCGATCCCGCTCGCCACGACGAGCTGCACGGACCCGAACAAGGTCAAGCAGATGTTCCCCGATCCGATGAACGTGCAGGACCTCGTCGAGCTCAAGGTCACGTTGAACGTGCCGACGAACGCGCGCTCGTTCCAGCTCGATCTCAATTTCCTCGGTACGGATTACCCAAACTTCCTGTGCCAGAAGTTCGACGACTTCGCGATGGTCGTGTTGGACTCCGCGAACCTGAAGGGCAACGTCTTGCTCGACTCGCAGGGGAGCCGAATGAGCGTCAACAACGAGTTCTTGACGCTCGTGAGCGCGCAGGATCTCGCCGGGACCGGCATGGACAAGCCGAGGATGGGCAACGCACTCTCGGGCGCAGCGACGGGCTGGCTCACGCTCACCGCGCCGGTCACTCCGAAAGAGACCATCACGCTGCGCATCACGACGTTCGACGTGGTCGACGGCGTGTTCGACTCGCAGTTCCTCGCCGATCACTTTCGCTGGAGCGACAAGTCGGTCAACTGCGCCTACACGACGCGGAGCAGCGGCATGGGCGCAGACGGTGGAGCGCCGGTCGCTTGCGGACCGAGCGACGGCGGGATCGCCGACGCCGCGAAGGACTGAATTTCAGGGATAAGCGCAGTCGGACGGTGGCCGCGCCGCGCCGTCCGCGATGTCGAAGATGCAGTTGTACGCGGTCTGAAAGCCGATGCGTATCGGGCCGCACTTCTTCTGGCAGTTGGGATCCGAGCTTCCGGCGCAGCCGTTGATGCACCTCACCCAGCCCGTGCAGATGTCGTCCTTCGCGCACGCGTTGAGGCCGTCACAGCAATGCGACTCCGCCCATGACTCGCACGCCGGTGACCACTTGCTCCCCGTGAGCGAGACCCCGCACGCCGCAGGAACGCTCGTGTCCGCCGCATCAACCACGCTCGCGTCTTTAGGTGACGAGTCAACCATCGACCCGTCCATCGCGACGCTGTCAGGCTCCGCGACGCGACTGCAAGCGCACGCCGCGAG
>JANYHY010000509.1 GCA_025362165.1 Myxococcales bacterium
GCCGTCGACATGGCCGCTCACGATGTGCCCGCCCATGCGCGCACCGAGCTGCGTCGCGCGCTCGAGGTTCACGCGTGAGCCGAGCGTGTGAGCGCCGAGCGTGGTGACGGCGAGCGTCTCGTTCGAAGCGTCCACGTCGAAGCCGCCGTCTCGGATCGTGTCGACCGTGAGACAACAGCCGTCCACAGAGATCGACTCACCGAGCACGAGCGGTTCATTCGCGCCGATCGCCGTCTCGATGAAGAGGCGTGCGCCTGGTCCTCGGCGCTCACGCGACGTGAGCTTGCCGGTGGCTTCGACGAGTCCCGTGAACACGCCCGGTAGGTAGTGCACGCACGCCAGATGGTAAAGAGCGTGTGCGAAGCGGAGGTACTGGCTCGCTCTTTAACGGCTATGCTGAGCTCATGCGTCGCGTCGCGTTCGTCGTGCTCTGCTTGGCTTGCGGGCCTAGCTTTCAGGCCATTTACGAGGGCGACGCGCGCTTCGAGCATTGTTACGCGCTCGAGGAGACGTCCAACGTGACGATGCAGCAGAAGGCTGAGTGCTGGCGAGACTTCACGCAGCGCCACACGTATGGGCAGACGCGCGATCGCGTCGAGTACGCAGCCTCTCGCTATCACGCACTCGTGAACCCCGAGCTGCCGACCGACGAAGCAATGATGCAAGCGGCGCCAGGGATGGTCGACACCAGCAAGCAGCTCGCTGCTCCTGCGCCCACGAGCGCCTTCGCGCCTCCGCCAGTGACCACCGTCGCCATCAACATGCCCACCGCAGCACCGAGCGCGAGCCAGGCCCCGCCCGCTCCGACGCCAAGCCCGTCCGCTTCGATGAAGCCAGTGACCAAGCTCAAACAATGCACGAGCGACTGCGACGTCGGCTTCGACGCATGCATGTCGCAACCGAAAGGCGACAGCGGCAAGTGCGACGGCGTCTACCGTAGCTGCGTGAAACCTTGCCTCAAGCCGTAGTCGTCGCGCGCAGCTTCTTGTAGTCCTCGAGCGCTTGGCGGATCGTCTTGTTCGCCTCGAACGGTCCGAGGAAATCGTCGACGATCACGGCCTTGTTCTCCAGCGTCTTGTAATCCAGAAAGAAGCGCTTCAGCTCGTGGAGCGTGTGCGGCTGCAGCTCTCGGATGTGCGTGTATTGTGCAAACGCCGGATCATCTAAGTGGATGGCGATGATCTTGTCGTCGAGCCCTTTGTCATCGCGCATCTGCATCATGCCGATCGCGCGCGCGCGCATCATGCAGTTGGGCGCGACCGCCTCTTGGCAGAGCACGAGGATGTCGAGCGGGTCACCGTCGTCGCAGTACGTGCGCGGGATGAAGCCGTAGTTGGCGGGATAGTGCACCGCGGACCAAAGCACGCGATCGACCTTCAGCAGGCCGGTTTTCTTGTCGAGCTCGTACTTGACCTTGGAGCCCTTGGGGATCTCGATGAAGCCGACGATCGACTCGTCGATGGGCTCCGGAACCTCGATGTCGTGCCAAGGGTGCATGTTCAATCCTTTGACGAGTCAACCGATGCGTCCGTGGACGAGTCAACCGATGCGTCCGCGGTGGGTTGAAAGTGAACGACGGCGCGCATGAAGTAGTCCGCGCAAGTGTCGTTCTGCACGTAGACCTGCTTGCCGAGGATCTTGATGACCGACAGGTTGCCGCCGGCGATCGTGAACTGCGTGCCGTCTGTCCCTGGATGAGCAGAGGTGCTGATGTACACGATGACCTCGTAGACCGTGCCGTCGAGGACCTGCCCCGTTTGCGAGTCGCGCAGCTCGAGGTAGTAGCCACGCTCGCCGGGATAATCCAGCCAGGTCCCGTTGGGGCTCGTCGACTCCCAAGTATGCGTGTCGACCATCTGACCTTCGCAGGGGAAGTCTGACGGAGTCGTGCAGTAGCTCTTCGCCGTGTACGCGCAGGTGCCAGCCACGGTGCACGCGGGCGCGCTGACGAGCGAGATCGCCGCAACGATCGCGATCGCGAAAGTACCTAGAAACAAGCCAGATCTACGCACGTAACAGCTCCGCGGCGCGATGCGCATGGTAGGTGAGGATTCCGTCTGCGCCAGCGCGCTTGATCGAGACGAGTACCTCCATCATGGCGCGATCCAGATCGATCATGCCGGCCTTCGCGGCGGCGTGGAGCATCGAGTACTCACCGGAGACGTTGTACGCGAAGAGCGGGAGCGTCGAGGCCTCTCGCACGCGGCGGATGACATCCAAGTAGGAGAGCGCCGGCTTGACGATGAGCATGTCCGCGCCTTCTGCTTCGTCCAACGCGATCTCTCGCAAGGCTTCGCGCGCGTTGCCTGGATCCATTTGGTAGCCGGCGCGGTCACCGAACGTTGGCGCGCAGTCCGCGGCCTCTCGAAACGGTCCGTAGAACGCGCTCGCGTACTTCACCGCGTAGCTCAGGATGGGAGTGTTCTCGAAGCTTGATGAGTCAAGCGCCTCTCGGATCGCTGCGACGCGACCGTCCATCATGTCGCTTGGAGCGACGACGTCTGCGCCGGCCTTCGCGTGAACTACCGCCATTTCAGCCAGGATCGCGATCGTCGCGTCGTTGTCGACTTCTCGCGTGCCGTCCGCGCGGGTGCGCAACACTCCGCAGTGACCGTGATCGGTGTACTCGTCCACGCAGACGTCCGTCATGACGACGAGCTCGGGCGCGGCGTCTTTCATCGCGCGCACTGCGACGGGGACGGGCCCGTTCGGATCGAGACCGCTCTTGCCCATCGGGTCTTTCGTCTTCGGTAGTCCGAACAAGATGACCCCGCCGAGACCGCATCTCTTCGCGACGCGCGCGATCTCCGCCGCGGCCTTCACGGGCTCTTGCATCACGCCGGGCATCGTCCCGATCGGGCGCGGCTCGTCTAAGCCCGCATGAAAGAACAGCGGCAAGATCAGATCACTCGGAGACAAGCGAGTCTCGCGCACGAGCGATCGGAGCGCGGCCGTTTGCCGAAGGCGGCGCGGCCTCTGAATCGGGAACGCCATGCGCGATGCCTACCACATTATTGACGGCGGATCTTTTCCCGGCTGTATTTTAGGGTGATTTGCGATCGGCAGAGTCCTTGCTTTGAGTTGGGATCGAGACGATGGTGGCGAGATGAGGCAGCGGGCGTGGAGGTTTGTGGCGGCTTCGGCGACGGTCGCCGGGCTGATGATCGCGTGTGGGGCGCGCACGGGGCTGCTCGTCCCCGATCCGCCTCCCGCCGACTCGGGACCCGACGTCATCAAGAAGAAGGACG
>JANYHY010000589.1 GCA_025362165.1 Myxococcales bacterium
CCGCATACGTACAACAAGAGTGCGCAGCGCAAAGCTCGCATCTGCGGGGCTTGAGAGCTACGGCCGCAGCGCGTTGAGTTCGCGCATCTCACGGAGCGCAACCCATATCCCAACCACCGCCGGCACTTTGCGGCCGGCACAGCTTCCCGGAGCAGTCCTTGGACGTGCAACACAATGTGGTGACGGTGCCTGTGCTTGCCTCGCAAACACCGAGACGAGTTGAAACCGGCCTCGGCACAAGCGACGGCATGATCTCGTAAACGCATGAAAGCCCGTTCGGACAATCGGAGTTTCTGCCACACGGGCTTGCGCACGTGTTGTTGCCCAGGCACCAGCCTGACTTGCATGCCGTGGGATCGAATGGCGTGCATAGTGTTGCCGCGCAGCGTAGCTGACGGACCGGGCCTCGATCTCGCGCTCGCTGCGTGATGGGCTTTGGTCGGTGATGGCGTTGAAGCCCATCGCGCAGAATGTCTGGTTCTGGGCGATAGCGATGTAGCAGGGCGAACGGAGACGGAGCAGCGGCGCAGTGCCGACCGATGCAAAAGAGGTGGCGGCGCGGTGGACAAACACCACGCCGCCGTGCTCCGCGTGCAGTGCCGCGAAGCTCGATACGAATCGTTCACTTTCCGATCAGCGTCAAGTCTTGGACAGAAAAGCTACCGTCGGTGTCGGCGGTGCGGCCCGCGCACTGCCCGGCGTGCGGTGTCGCGAGCCGTCCTGTGGGGCTTGCGCTGGGGCTGCACGGTCATGGGCTGCGCTCGCGGCTGATCGAGCACAGCGAGGGTCCGGGCGAGCGCGCGCAGCTGAGGGCGGTGCTGGTGCGTCGCTACGCGTGCCAGCACTGCACCTCGGTGGTGATGTCTGCGCCGCAAGCGGTGCTGCGCGCGATGCGCTACAGCGCGAGCACGATCGCATTGGCGCTTGGGCTGTGGTCGCACGGGCGGCAATCGGCGCGAGTCGTGCGCGCAGCGGTGAGCAACGCGCGCGTGTTGGGCGCGACGGCGGCGTGCGGCTGGGCGTCACTTCAACGATGGTCGCGCAGCTGCCAGCGACTGTACCCGAAGCTGCCCGCGTGGCCGCCGCCAGCTGCACCGCGTGCGGCGGCTGAGCGCGTGATCAGTGCGCTGAGCGCGCTGGCCGTGTGGCCGACCGGCGCGGTGCTCGTCGATGCGTGTGAGGGCTCGATGCGCGCGCACTGAGCGATGCCCATGCCGCGTGCGCGGTCCGCCGCAAGCTCCCCACCATCCGTCATCCCTTCTCGAAGTGAGTCCGGACTGCAACGCCTACGAAGCCGCTGATAGCGGCAGAAAGGCTCTTTCGACATGCCGACAAACGACGACGACAAGACCGGCGCGCTCGGGGCGCTCGGGCCCAAGGACCACGCGGAGGCCGTGGCTCTGTTTCGCGCGCAGGTGATTGGCCCACTGTGCGCGCGCAACCTCGACGGTCACGGCGAGCTGTCAGCGGCACTGCGCGCGCTGAGCACCGAGCGCTTCGCTGCGCCCGGCGACAATCGCAGCCGCAGCTACGCACACGCGACGCTGGAGCGCTGGTACTACCGCTATCGTGCGCTGGGGCTGTCGGGCTTGCGACCACGTCGCCGCAGCGATCGCGGACATGCTCGTGCGCTCAGTGCCGAGCAGCGCGCGCTCTTGCTCGATATCCGTCGCGAGTATCCGACAGCCAATGCCTCGCTCATCGTGCGCACGCTCGAGGCCGACGGTCGGCTCGCTCGCGGCACGATGAGCGTCTCGACGCTGCGCCGGCTGTACGCGGAGCAAGGTCTCGACCGCGCGTCGCTGGGCCAAGGCAGCGGCGGCGGTCACGTACGATTGCGCTGGCAGGCCGAGCACGTCAACGCGCTGTGGCACGCCGACGTGTGCCACGGTCCTGCGCTGCGCATCGCAGGACGCGTGGTGCCGCTGCGCATCCACGCGCTTTTGGACGACCACAGTCGCTACATCGTAGCCATCCAGGCGTGTGCGACCGAGCGCGAGAGCGAGATGCTTGCGCTGGTGGTCAAGGCGCTGCGCTTGCAGCATCCGCCGAGCACGCTCTATCTCGACAACGGCGCCACGTACAGCGGCGCGGTGCTGTCGACCGCATGCGGACGACTGGGCGTGTCGCTGGTGCACGCCAAGCCGTACGACCCGCAAGCGCGCGGCAAGATGGAGCGCTTCTGGCGTACGCTGCGCGAAGGCTGTCTCGATCACCTCGGCGCAATGCAGTCGCTGCAAGACGTGCAGGTGCGGCTTTTGGCTTTTGTCGACGAGCACTACCACCAAAGCGCGCACGCATCACTGCTGGGCCGCACGCCGGCGCAGGTCTACGCAGAAGGCCGCAGCAAAGATGCGTCGTCACTCGATGAGGCGAAGCTTTGCGAAGCGCTCACGGTGCGCGCCAAGCGCCGTGTGCGTCGCGACGGGACGGTCGACATCGGCGGCGTGAGCTTCGAGACCACGGCGGGCTTTCTGGCGGGCCGTGTGGTGCAAGTGGCGCGCTCGCTCTTGGATGTGCAGAGCGCGCCGTGGATCGAACACGAAGAGCAGCGCATCGAGCTACGCGTGGTCGATGCTGTGAAGAATGCACGGCGTCATCGCGCCGAGCGCAGTCATCACGCGCCGCGCGGCATCGACGTCAGCTTCGACCCGGCTGGCGTGCTGGTCGACAAGATGCTCGGGCGCATCGGTAAATCGAACGGCGGTGCATCATGAAATGGCTCACGCATTGGAATCTCAGCGACCCACCTTTCGGCAAAGACATCGCCGACCAAAACCTGTGGGTGCCGAGCTCGCGCAAGCGCGTGGTCGACTCGCTGGTCGAGGCATGTCACGAGCGCTCGCATGCGCTCTTGGTCGGCGAGCCAGGCGTCGGCAAGACCTGCGTGCTGCGCGCGCTGCGCCATCAACTGCCACAAGCAGGCTTTCGCTTGACCTACTGCCACAACGCGACGCTGGGCCGTCGCGACTTCTACAGGCACCTGTGCCAAGCGCTCGACCTCACACCCAAAGCCACGGCGGCGGCGGTCTTCTACGCGATCAGCGACCACGTCAAAGCGCTTGGCAGCGAGCGCGTGCATCCTGTCTTTCTGCTCGACGAAGCGCACCTCTTGCATCAAGACGTGCTCGAGCATCTGCACATCCTGTCCAACTACGAGTGGGATGCGCGACCGCTCTTGTCGCTGGTGCTCGTCGGCTTGCCCGAGACGCAGCAGCGCTTGCTGCTCGCCAAGAACCGCTCGCTCTGGTCACGCATCCACACGCGGCTGTCGATCGGCGAGGCGCAAGCCAAGGACACCGCCGAGTACATCGCGCATCGTCTCAAGCACGCCGGCACCGAGCGCGAGGTCTTCTCCTCGGACGCCATCGCACTCCTACACGAAGCCAGCGAAGGACAGCTGCGCGAGCTCGACCGGCTCGCCACCACGTGCCTCAAGCTCGGCGCCAAGCACAAGCTGCGCAGCATCGACAGGGACCTCGTCGCCCGCGCCAAACGTGAAGACGCCGAGGATGACGAGCACTGAGGCCCAGCCGACACAACGCGAGCTATGCGATGGCCATCGGTACGATGCGCGACGACGCGCACGCGCCGATGGCCATCACGCTTCGTGCGCGCCTCACGCCGAGACGGCCATCGGACAGCCTGCGCGCAACGCCATCAACCAGCTTGCGCGGCAACACCACGAACATCACCGTTTGACCCTCTTGTCTCAGAAGCTCCGCCTTCGCTGCAGACTCGCCCGGTTCGACTTCGAGCTCCTTCAGCAGGTGAATGTTCCCGAGTGCGACTTCCTGTCCGTTCACACGACCGGTCACACCCTTGCCCACCAACGCGCGAAACTCGGTG
>JANYHY010000557.1 GCA_025362165.1 Myxococcales bacterium
GGGGCGATGATGCCGCCGAGGCTGTGACCGAGCACGCGCGCGACACGAGCCGGCGCCAACGAACGCTCAAAGGATTTCGCGGCGAACAACTGGCTACCGAGATGAGTCATTGGCAAGAGATGCTCGCGCTCGTTTGCAAAGAAGGTTGGACGCCCGCGAAGGCGTTCACGGAGCGCCCTTATTTACGGGCGATCCGCTCGCGCGAGTGCGACGGCGAGACGCTCTACGGCAGGCACGTCTCGCTCTTTCAATCACTGGAGAAGATCGATCTGCAGGCGGCTTGGGCGACTCTCTCCGGCCGAACGCTCGCGATGCACGGAGAGCACGATTGGATATCCAGCAGAGAAGACTCCGAGTCGATCGCGCGCGCATGCGCCGAGCGCGGCACGTTCCTCGAGCTGCCAGGCATCGGTCACGACATGATGCGATATCCAAGTTTGGAGTCGAGTTGGACCGACCCGACCTCCGCGTCATGGGACGAGCTCGCTCCGCGTTGTCTGCTCGAGTGGCTCCTGCACTAGCATAGCGCTTTGCACGACGTCTTTTCGTCGTACCATCCCGGCCCATGAAATCGGAGCTGCGCGCCATCGGCGCATTTGGCCTGTTCGGGATCATCCTCGTCGCGCTGGCGGTCTTGCTCGCGGGGCCAAGCCCGGACCCGGTCACGTTGCTGCCGGTGATCGCGCAGCCAGCGAGTGCTGCTGTCGCACCGACGAACGCGCCGGTCAATGGAGGTCCCGTCGCCCGCGTGCTGCGCACTCCTTCGCTGTCGGCCAATCAAATCGCGTTCGCCTACGCAGGAGAAATCTGGACGGTGGGGCGACAAGGCGGCGACGCGCGCAGGCTCGTGACCGCTCAGCTCCGCAACTATCGCCCGATCTTCTCGCCCGACGGAGCGTCGATCGCGTTCACGTCGATCGTCGACGGAAATCAAGACGTCTACGTGGTGTCGGCGGCCGGCGGCGAGCCGCGTCGTCTCACGTATTACGCAGGCGGTGACTACGCAGTAGGTTGGACGCCCGACGGCAAGAGCGTGCTCGTGAACTCCGATCGTAGGACGGCGCGGGACCTACCGAAGCTCTTCACGATCAGCCTCGCAGGCGGTCAGCCGGAGGAGCTCCCTCTGCCTTCGGGTACGGACGCCGCGTACTCCCCGGACGGCAAGCGCATCGCGTACGTGCCGTTCCAACAGTGGCAACCCGATTGGAAGAAATACAGAGGCGGACAAACCACGCCCGTGTGGCTCGCAGATTTGGACACCAGTCACATCACCAAGGTGCCGCGCGACAACTCCAATGATCGATTCCCGATGTGGGTCGGCAATACCGTTTATTTCATCTCGGATCGCAACGGACCCTTCACGCTATTTGGTTATGACGTCGGAGGCACGGAGGTCAAAGAGCTCGTGCACAACCCCGACGGGTTTGACGTGCGTGATGCCTCCGCGGGGCCGGGCGGGATCGTCTACTCGCAGCTCGGCGAGATTCGACTCTACGATCTCGCGTCCAAGCAGGCGCTGCCCGTACCGATCACGATCTCGGCTGATTTGCCGCAGGTTCGGCCTCACTTCGAGCGCGTGAGCCCCGACCAGGTGTTGCATGCAGCCGTGTCGCCGACAGCCAAGCGCGTGCTCTTCGAGGCGCGCGGAGAGATCCTCTCCATGCCGGCCGACAAGGGCGACGTCCGCAACCTCACGCGGACTCCAGGCGTCGCGGATCGCGATCCCGCGTGGTCACCTGATGGCAATTGGATCGCGTGGCTCTCGGACGAAGATGGCGAGTACGCGCTCAAGTTTCGCGCGCCTGATGGTGTCGGCGTCGAGAAGAAGATCGATCTAGGAACACCCGGCTCGTATTTTTATTCGCCAATCTGGTCACCCGACAGCAAGAAGATCCTGCTCACGGACAAGCGCCTCAACCTGTGGCTCATAGACATCGCGCACCCTGTTCCTGTGAAGGTCGATACGGATCGCTTCGAGGGTGGCTGGTTCGACGCGTCGTGGTCTCCAGACTCGCGCTGGGTGGCTTACGTGAAGGTAATGCCCAATCACTTGCCGTCGATATTCGTTTATTCGATTGATGACAAATCGATCCATCAAGTGACGGACGGGCGCAGCGCTGCTTCGTCTCCGCGCTTCGACAAGGGCGGCAAGTACCTCTGGTTCCTCGCGAGCACGGACGTCGGACTGTCGGCGACGTCGACGATGACGGCGATGGCCAAGCCCGTCACTAGCAGCGTCTACGCGATGGTGCTCGGCAAAGAGCAGACATCCCCCGTCGCGCCAGAGAGCGATGAGGAGGCGACGGACGGCGGCGTACCTGAGAAGAAGGAGCCGAAAGAGGAGAAGGGCGATCCCAAGAAGGTCACGGTCGACTTCGAAGGCATCGATCAGCGCATCGTCGCGCTCCCGATCGAGCGCGCGAACTACGCTGATTTACAGCCCGGCGGCGCGGGCATCCTCTACGTCATGGCGGGCCCGATCGCGTTCGCCGACGAAGACTATTTGGAATACGACGAAGACAACCCGCCGCCGCTGCACGTGTCGCGCTTCGATCTCAAGAAGCGAAAGACCAAGAGCTATCTCGAGTCGATCGACTCGGCGAGCACGTTTCACATCAGCGCAGACGGCAAGAAGGTGCTCTACGCGAAGGACAAGAAGTGGTTCTTGGTAGACGAGGGAGACGCCTCCAAAGAGGATGGCGCGCTCAAGGGCACCCTCGAAGTGTGGGTCGATCCGCGCGCGGAGTGGAAGCAGATTTATCACGAGGTGTGGCGCATCGAGCGTGACTTCCTCTACGACCCTCACGCGCACGGCCTGGATCTCGCAGCCACCGAGAAGGTCTATTCGAAGTTCATCGACGGGCTCGGCGGGCGCGAAGACCTGAACGTGGTCCTCGCGGACGCGCTCGGCAACTTGGTGCTCGGCCACGTGTGGAGCCGCGGCGGCGCGTTCCCTCAACAGGGCCGCGTGAGCGCTGGACTGCTCGGCGCCGATTACAAAGTAGAGGAAGGCCGATATCGCATTATCAAGATCTACGCGGGCGAGAACTGGAATCCCAAGTTGAAGGCGCCGCTCACCGAGCCGGGCGTCAACGTCAAAGAGGGCGAGTTCTTGTTGAAGGTGAACGGTGAGGAGCTCAAAGGCGATGACGACGTGAACCGCCTGTTTTTAGGGCGCGCCGGCAAGCAGACTCTCATCATGGTCGGCCCGAAGCCCACACTCGACGGCGCGCGCCAGATCACGGTCATCCCCGTAGCCTCGGAGACCTCACTTCGGCAGCGCGAGTGGATGGAGCAGAGCCGCAAGAAGACGGACGAGTTGAGTAAGGGGCGTGTTGGCTATGTGTTCCTCCCGGACACGGCCGGCGGCGGGCTCACCAACTTCGATCGCTACTACTTCTCGCAAGTCGGCAAGGACGCCGTGGTCATCGACGAGCGCTTCAATCACGGCGGTCAGATCGCCGACTACATCGTCGACATCATGAAGCTCACGCCGCTCATGGGTGCCACGACGCGTGAAGGCGAAGACATCATCCTCCCAGCGCAAGCGATCTATGGGCCCAAGGTGATGATCGCCAATCAGATGTCGGGCTCCGGCGGAGACGCGCTGCCGTGGCTCTTCAAGAAGGCGCAGCTCGGACCGCTCGTCGGAGTGCGAACGTGGGGTGGCCTCGTCGGGATTGGCGGTTATCCGCACCTCATCGACGGCGGCGCGATCACCGCTCCGCGATGGGCGCTGTATGGAACGAAGGGCGAATGGGAGGTCGAGAATCACGGCATCGCACCAGACGTCGAGGTCGAGCAAGACCCGGAGCTCGTGCGTCAAGGTCACGATCCGCAGCTAGAGAAGGCCGTTCAGCTCGCGATGGACGCGCTCGCGAAGAGCCCACCGACGAAGCTCGTGCGACCTGCATATCCCGATTATGGGCCGCGCCTCCCCAAGCCATGACTACTCACTAGCGGTTGAAGGACTGATCAAACGATCGTGTCGCCGCATGCGCCGGGGAACACGCAGCCGTAGGGCGGCGGAGTCCAATGATCATAAGGCGAGGTGTCGGGCGGGTCGTTGACGTCGACACCGGCGTCGTTGAAGACGATGTCGCCGTCCGTGGTGCTGCTGTCGCTGTTGACGTGGTTGCTGTCGCCCTTCGCGTCGCCCGCGGCAGCGTCCGACCCTCCGCCTGTCGTGGTGTCGCCGCCACACGCGACCGCGACCGCGACCGAGGTGGCGAACGCCGCGGCGTGGAGCGCGTAGAGCTTGGAGCGAGAGAGTCCGCTCGCGTTGATGAGCGGGACCACAGGAGGCGCGCTGAGCCCAGACTGACAGAACGGACAACGAGGCTCGCTCGGCTCGACGTGGCGCTTGCAAGAGTCGCAAAGAAAGAGATCGTTCATGGCATTTCCTCTTCGATGATTTCCCAGCGCGCGTAGTCGAATGGCAACCCGGGTGCAGCCTCTACTTGGACGACTCGCTCACGCTTGCCGCGAGCCGAGAGCTCGATCGTTCTATGGTGGCAATATGGGTTATTGCCTGGACGACCAAAGAGCGACGAACTCATCCAAGTGCACCCCGCCTTGCAGACCTTTGCATAATAGCATGTAGCGCAGAACCCCCATAGCTCGTCGCTCGTGCGATCGCGCATGTGGCGCAGCTCCGCGCTCAGCTCCCATATTCTAGCCAATGTCTCGTCTCGCACGTTGCCGCCGACCCACTTGTCCGTAGGCAGTGAGGGGCAGCCTTTGACGTCTCCGTTGGACTCGATCCCCAG
>JANYHY010000572.1 GCA_025362165.1 Myxococcales bacterium
CCGTACTTCGCGAGCATCCCGCGCAGATCGTCGGCGAGCTCCCCCGACGTCTGATGTCGCTCGTTGCGATCTTTGGCGAGCGCGCGATCCACGATCTTCCAGAGCGTCTCGGGATACCAGCCGTCGACGATGGATCGCGGATCTGGGATGACGTGCGCCTTGATCGCGCGGATGGTCTCACCGTCCGTCTCGCGCTTGAAGAGGCGCCTGCCCGTGGTCAGCTCCCAAATGGTCGCGCCGAGCGCGTAGATGTCCGCGCGATGATCGACCTGCTCTTCGGTGATCTGCTCGGGCGCGAGGTAGGGCACCTTGCCTTTGACGATCCCTTCGGCGCTCTTGTATGCGCGGCCCTTCGCCTTGGCGAGCCCGAAGTCGATGAGCTTCACTTGGCCGTCATAGGTGAGGAAGATGTTCGTCGGGTTCACGTCGCGGTGGATGACGTCCAAGCGCTTGCCGCTCTCGTCCGTGAGCTTTTGCGCATAGTCGAGCGCTTCGGCGACACACAGACCGACGTAAGCCCCGAGGTCGATCGGCATGTGGCGCTCAGCTTTGTTGCACGCGTCCCATGCGTCCATCAGCGACCGCCCGAGCACGAGCTCCATGGCGATGTAACCGAACTCTTGGTCGCGACCGTAAGCGACGTGCCGGATGATGTTGGGGTGATCGAGACGCGACAAGATGCGCGCCTCGTCGTCGAACATCACCTCGTACTCTCGGTTGCCGGCGAGGTCGTCCTTGATGACCTTGAGCGCCACCAGGTTCTGCCCTGACACGTCTCCGAGGTCGCGGCGTCCGAGGTAGACCTCCGCCATTCCGCCGCCGCCGATCTTTGCGCCGACCACGAACGGTCCGAGCTTGGGCGGGAGCTGTGATCGGCTGGTGGCAGACACGGGGCTATCGTGAAGAATAGTCGAAGCGCGCCGCAATGCGTGACTTGTTCGAGAAGGGCAACTCGTAAGAGACCGTTTCAGACGTCATATGCTCTGGGCCGCTCGGTATGGCGTGCTCACTCGCCACGAGCACCCACACGCTCCCGCTCGGACGCACGAGCGATCGCCCTAAATTCAGCCACTCGGAGGGCTCGAGCGTCGCTCGAGAGATCGCGACGTCGAAGTCGGCGGGCGCGAGCGCCTCGCCCTTGCCGTGGACGAGCGTGATGTCCACACGGCCGAGCGTGCCGATGACCGTGCGCAAAAACGAGATGCGCTTCTGCAGCGGCTCTACCAACGTGACGCGCAGATCAGGACGCGCGAGCGCGAGACCGAGCCCAGGCGCGCCCGCTCCGACTCCGACATCGACCACGCGCATCCCTTGGGGGATTTGCTTGGCGAGCACGAGCGCGTCGGTGAGCATCAACTCGGAAGCTTCGTCATTCGTCTTCGCCGCCGTGAGATCCATTCGCGCGTTCCAGACGGCGAGCGTGTCGAGCCAAGTCGCGAGCGCGTCTTGCTCCTTGTCGCCGAGCGTGACGCCGACGTGCGTCGCGACCTCTTCGATGCGCCAAGCGGTCTTGCCTCGAGCGGTGAGCACGCTCGCAGCTTACTCGTCGAGGCAGCCGGTGCGGCGAAACACGTAGGGTTGATCGATGTCGCGCGCGCCATCGTTGTTGACCGACTGGAACTCTTGGCGACGAGCGTCGATCGTGCCGCTGAAGTTGTCCGGCGAGTAGTCCAGCGTGGTGCTCGGGCAGCGGATCGAGGACACCGTGTAGCTCGCCGCGCCAAACTCGATCTTGGTCGCGCCTGCGCGGCCGTGCGCGTTCATCGCGACGGTGATGTCGAACGTGCCAGGGCCGCACGGAGGAGGCGCCGAATCCAGCGGACCACCAGACCACGTGCGCGACGTGATCGTTCCGCCGAGCGCGCCGCCCGAGTTGTGGACCGCGAGCGTGAAGCGCACCCAATCACCCCAGAGCGGATTGTACTTCACGGCCTCCCATCGGCCCGCGACGGGATCCTTGCAGACCACCGCGGACGGGAGCATCGCGCGCTGTCCCTCGACCGTGTTGGGCGCGCCACCGAGCGCCGCGAAGGGCGAATCGGCGCCGGGAGCGCGACCGCCGCTCGTCTTGTCCGAGTCCGTGCCGCCGACATTGGGTTGGCTCGTCGTGTTCGGTTGCGGCTTGACGCTCTCGTCGTCTTGTCGGGGCGTCAAAGGCGGCGCGATCGTCGCGGCGGGTCCAGCGATTGATACGTCAACCGTTAGGTCACCCGCGCCCATGTTTCCGGCCTCTCCGCCTTGCGACGGACTGCCGCCCCGCAGCAGAAAGCCGAACACCATCGCCGAGCTGTGCACGAACAACGAGAACACCAGCGCGACGATGACCCGCAGCGTCGTCACGACCCGCTTGTCACCTTCGGTCAGGTCATTCTGCGCTAGAGCCGTCACCGTCTTTAACTCATCCCAGTTGGAGTGCCTTTGGTCAACGTCTGCCGCGATCGGGATATTTCAGTTTGACGTTCGTGACGCTCGATAGTTCCGAACTCGATGCCGCCTTCGGCGGACATCAACGGCCTTCGGCCTAGCGGAGGTGCCTTTGGCACGCCCCAACTGGTAAGGAGTGCGCGTGGCCAAAGAAGAGCGCGAGGTGGTCTATGGGAAACAGGCTTGTTTGGCTGTCCTCGCCAAGCGCCCTCGGGATCTGTTGCGCGTCGCCTACTCGGAGGCCCTCGAGGCGGAGATCACGGCGCTCACTGCGTTCGCTGCAGAGAAGAAGCTGCCGTTGCTCGTGCGCGATGACGTGGAGCTCGAGCGAATGGCCGACTCCGCGCATCATGAGGGAGTTTGCGTCCAGACCAAGCCGCGCAAGTGGACGACTCCTGCCGAGCTCGCCGAGCTCCTCG
>JANYHY010000576.1 GCA_025362165.1 Myxococcales bacterium
ATCACCTCGAACCCGATCACGACGCCGCGGTGCGCGCCGCGATCGACGGACTGCCTGCAGGTCACGCGTCGGTCGCGAGCCCACTCACGCGCCGTTGGGGACGCCTGCTCAGCGTCGAGTACAAGCGTGGCAACTGTCACGCGGGTCGGTACGAGACCTCGCTCGTGCTCGCCGCGAAGGGGCGCGTGCTCGACGTCAGGTCGTCGCTCGCGCCGTTGGAGACGAGCCTCGCGGCGGGCATCAAGGACGGCAAGAAGACCTTCGCGGAAATGGGCCTCGACCGCGCCTCTTTGCGGCGAGCACGAGCGAGGTCTCGTACCGACCTGCGTGACAGTTTCCACGCTTGTACTCGTCGCTGAGCAAGCGTCCCCAGCGGCGCGTGAGTGGGCTCGCGACCGACGCGTGACCTGCAGGCAGTCCGTCGATCGCGGCGCGCACCGCGGCGTCGTGATCGGGTTCGAGGTGATTGGACACGAGGCACACGTGCTTGAAACCTGCCCCGAGGAATCCCGTGCATACTGCACGTAAATAAGCCGACAAAACAGCCGCCGGAAGCGTGATGGCGCCCGCAAAGCCTTGCGCGTAGTCGGTGACTCCATACGGCACGCTCGGCGCGACGACTGCATTCACGCCGAGTGCGGAAAGCTTTGCGATCGCCACTTCGCAAGCGCGCTCTCCTATCAGCGTGTCAGTCGCCAGCATGAGGTGAGGCCCGTGCGGCTCGACCGATCCTACGGGCACGAGCGCCGCGGGCTTTGGAGATGCGAGCAGCACACGCGCTTCGTCGGTCGTGAGGTCCGCGAGCCTCATGCCTTCTTCGCCGCTTCGGCCGCGCGCAACGCTTTGCGATCGACCTTGCCGCGATCGTTCTTGGGGACGTCGTCGACGAACTCGATCACGCGCGGGTATTTGTGCTTGGCCATGCGCTCCTTCGCGAACTCCTGCAGGGCAGTCGAGAGCTCCGCGCTCGGTGCGTGACCTTGTCTCAGCACGATGAACGCCTTGGTCTTCTGGAGGCCACCTTCTTCGACGCCAATCACCGCCACGAGCGCGACTGCCTCGTGCTTGGACAGGCACTCCTCCACCTCCACCGGAGAGACCCACAAACCGCTCACTTTCAGCAGCTCATCGGCTCTACCTGCAAAGTACAAGTATCCGTCCGCGTCCTTTTTGAAGAGATCGCCTGTGCGGCACCAGTGACCGAAGAAGGTCTTCCAGCTCTTGTCGCGATCGAGCCAGTAGCCCATCGAGACGCTGTCCCCTTTCACCCAGAGCACGCCGATCTCGCCGGGCTCGCACTCGTTGGCGCCGGGACCGTCTGCGTCTTCCGCCAAGACACGCAGCTCATAGCCAGCGACGACCTTGCCGAGCGAGCCGGGCTTGATGTCGCCTGGGCGATTGGACGCGTAGATGTGGAACATCTCGGCAGAGCCGATGCCGTCGTAGACGTCGCTCTTGAAGCGCTCGTTCCACCGGATGAGCAGCGCCTCGGGGAGCGCTTCACCGGCTGAAAGCGAGAAGCGAATGCTCGACAGGTCGAGGCCGCGCTCTCCTTTGTTGCGCAGCGCCTCGTCGTGATCGAGGAGCTTGCCGAGCATCGTCGGGACGTTCGTCACGATCGTTGGCTTGTACATCGCGATCGCGCGAGTGAGAGCCTCGGGCGTGGGACGCTCGCTGAAGAGGCCGACAGTGGCGCCGACCGCGAAGGGGAACATGAGGTTCGTTCCGGTGGCGTATCCGAAGTAGAGACGGGGCACGCTCACGCTGATGTCGCCCTCGCGATAGCCGACAGTCGCTTTCGCGTAGACCTCCGTGTTGAACGCGAAGTCGCGATGCGAGTGGATGTTCGCTTTGGGCTCCCCCGTGGATCCGCTTGTAAATAGCCAGATCGCGGGCTCGTCGCGGTGACACGCTGGGAACGTGTCACGCGTGGACGCGTTCGCCATCGCGTTCGTGAGATCGGCGAGCTCGTCCCCGAGATCTTCTTGGAGGTGCTCACAGTCGTCACCGGTCGCGGCGTCTGGCACGGCCCACATGCAGCGGACCTCGTTGCCGATGCGGCCCTCCTCCATCGCCAACCGCAAGGCTTGGTAGACCTTCGGCACAGTGACCACGGCGGTCGCGCGCGTGTAACGGACGAGGTACTCGATCGACGAGATCGGCACGTCGGGGTTGCCCATCGCGACGACCGCGCTCGCGGCGAGCGTACCGAAGAACGCCCACGCGAACGGCGGGACATCGGGGAGAACGATGAGCACGCGTTCGCCGCGCCTCACGCCACTCCCGAGCAACAATGACGCGAAAGCGCGCGTTCGAGCCGCCACCTCGCCATACGTCCAGCATCGCGAGCCGAAGCGCAGCGCGACGCTGGCCGACTTTCCTTCCTCGAGTCGATCGAAGAGAAAGTAGTCCGCGAGGTTGAGGCCTTCGGGGAAGGTCGGGGGGTCCGTCACGAGACCCACGATAACCCCTGAGGTGACGCGCGGGAAAACTCGCTCGGTCCGATCAACATCCTATCGCGCGCGGGGCGACATGGCGCTATAGAGCGCGCCATGTCGATGAAGCGCGCCAAGGAAGTTCGTCGCGGCCCCAAGGACACGGGCAAAGACGACGACGGTTTCTTTCCCAAAGACCCCGCACGAGTTTGGGAGTGGGAGAAGGACGCGAACGGTCAGCCCGACGACGCCTTCGCCAAGTACTCACCCACGGCTCGCTACGCGAAAGGCGCCCTCATGATGCACCCGAAGTTCGGCAAGGGCGTCGTCACCGAGTCGGAGCAAGCCAAAGTGGATGTGCTCTTCCAAGACGGCGTGAAGAAATTGGCCCACGGCCTGAGCTGATTTCTCCGCTCGGGTGAGACAAAATCGAAGAGCCCCTCGTCTCGTCGACGAAGGGCTCCTTTGTTTTTTGTACCGAGTTACTGCGAGTACTTCACAGCGTCGTCGAAGGTCTGCGCGGTAAAGACGGTGCCGCGGAGCTTGGCGCGCGTGTCGGCGAAGAGCTTCACCCACTCGGCCATCTCGGCGGCGTTCGGCGTGTAGTGCGTCATGCGCGCTTGGAGGCGCACGAGTGCGGCGTCGTCTTCGTTGCGAATGCGCCGCGTGAGCGCCTCTCCCGTGACGCGCCCCGTGTCGACGAGCAGCGTCTGCACGTCAGCGGGTAGGCCCTTGAGCTTGGTGGACGAGAACACCAGCGCGCCGATGCCGATGCCGGCGACCGCGTCGTTGAGGTTGTCCACGCGGCTTGCCCACTGGAGCTGCTCGGCTGCGAGCGGCGGGGCGTTGATGACGTTGATGGTGCCGCTCGTGAGGCCCGTAAGGATCTCCGGCACGCTCACTTGGCGCGGTGTCACGTCACCGATGAGCGAGAACAGCACCGGCGCGACGGGATCACCTGCGAGGTAGTAGGTGTTCTTGTGCTTCAAATCGCCAGGCGTCTTGACCTGAAAGCCTTTGCTCATCATGTGAGCCCGCCCAACGTCACCCCAGCCGAGGACCTTGAAGCCCTGCTTGTCGAACTCTGCGTCGAAGCCTGGTTTGAGCTGGTTGCGCGCGTTGTCGAGCTTGGTCCACTCCGTGAAGAGCCCGGGCATCTGCAGGACGAGCACCTGTTTGTAGACCTGGCCGAGACCCACCGCGGTGACCGCCGCGCCATCCAGCTGGCCCGTGCGAATCTTGCCGACCATGGCGTTCTCGTCGCCTTGCTGGCCGTTCCAGAAGAACTGGAGCTGCACGTTGCCGCCCGAGCGGTCCTCTACGCTCTTCTTCCAGAGCTTGAACACCTGACCCCAAGGCGACTCGCCTGGCGCCAACGTGCCGATCTTGAGGGTGGTCGGATCAGCGCTGGCCGAGCCAGCAACCCCGAGCAGCATCGCCGTCGCGGCGAGCGTGAGCACGAACTTCCGAAACATCGTCACCTCCAAAGCCTGCACGCGCAGGGGATCCTCAACCTGGGGTTGGACGAGACGGATAACCGTCGGATTCACCCACCCAGCCAGAAACGCGTTTATACCTCAGAAACCGCAGTCGTCCATTTTTGCCTTGGACAGCGCACGCTTGGCCTTCCGCTTGGCGATCGTGTTGGTCAAGCGCTGGGCGGGATCGGGGTCTTCCGATTGGAGGACCTCGTTGAGCATCTTTTCGTACAGCGGTTTGTCGCCCTTCACGCACGCGAACTTGGAGGCGTAGTTCAACTGCACGACGAGCGCCTTACGCTCCGTCTTGGCGAGCGCGTCGTCGAACATCTTCTGGGCCACGTCCATCTCGCTCATCGCGGTGCGTGCGTGGTATGCCCCGAGCGCGACTTCGGCCGAGTAGTGGTTGTAGTCGGGCATGAGCTCGAACGCCTGCTCGAGCAAGGCGACACCGATGAAGAGCTCACCGATCATCGAAGGGTCGTCCTTCGAGACGTTCACGCGCGCGAGCCATGCGTAGCCGGTCCAAAAGAGGTTGGGCGCGTCGTCCTTGTCGGTGAAGTTGCTGTCGAGCCACGCCTTGATCGTGTCCTCGTTCTTCTTGGCGTCGACGAAGCCGTCCGCGCTGTGCCCGAGCAATTCCAGCCCGTAAAACACGGCGCGATCGTAAGCCATGCGCGCGCGCTTCTTGTGATAGTCCGTCGCGTCGTCGTCATTGGCGAGCGAAGCGATCTCCATGTCGTCTTCGGCGAACGCGAAGCCGTAGCTCACCCAACCCTTGGTCAACAAGAAGAGGGCGTCCTTGTTGTTCGGCGCGAGTTTGTGCATGCCCTCGAACTGCGCGAGGCCTGCCGAGATCGCTCCGCGCGCGACCTCGTAGTCTCCGACGCTGTCCATTCCCGCAGAGCCTTCGCGAGTCGAAGCGATCTGTCCGTTGGTGAGCATCGCTTTGATGCACCCCGTGGAGGAGAGCGAAATGCCGAGTGCGAGGGCGAACGTGACGATTTGTGCGCGCATGGGTGGCAACGGTCTAGCGACCCCCAAGCCATGGAGTCAACGGGCAGCCTCGAATTGAGCGTGCCAACGTCACACCACCCCGCCGTAGGCGGTATCAAATGAGGCGATCAGCGCATGACCGCGCGGACCTTGACCTTCACTTTGTCGCGACCTTCCATGAAGCGATCCATGGGGGTCACCGAGCGGGCGAACGAGAGGTAGCTCTCGGGAGACACATCGCTCGTCGCGGGTCTGAGGGCGTCGAGCGCGAAGCTCGGCAGGCGCGGCGCGACGTGACCTTGGAACGTGACACCCTCCATCGGCACCTTGAACTGCGCGACCACGCTCTTGGGGTCCAGGTTCTGCCGGCTCGCGTTCGCCAGCACTTGATCGAGGTTCTCGGGCGCGGCCGCTTCGGGCGTCACCTCGTAGCCGGGGACGATCTCCACCTCCACCTCTTTGCCGGCGAGCTCGTGCGGCATCGTGATCTCGATGGTGCGCGTGACCTCCGCGCCGCTGAACGGCAACAAATGGAGCAGAAATCGCGCCTTTTCTCCGGCGTCAACGACGGGATCGAGCACGTCCACGCCGCGCAGCCGCAAGAGCTCTCTCGCGTAGTCCACCGTGAGCACGGACTCGATCCCTTCGACGTGCACGTTCTCCCACGGGTTGTTGAGCGCCGATCCGATCGCCGAGATCACGCGCGACTGGAACCACTCGCCTGCCTCGGGCATGCCGCCGATCGCGAGGCCGAAGTCGTCGACGTCGATCGGCGCGTGACCGCGGATCTTCACGCGTGACTTCATGCTCCACGTGATGTCGCGGTGATCGCTCACGGTGGCCTCGAGCACGCCGCCGTAGACAGAGGCAGCGAGCGAGCCGCTCATGAAGCGCTCTTCGGCGACCTCCACGTTCCAGATCGTGCGAGGCGCACCCTGCACTCCCTTCACCTCGACACGGATCGGGAAGACGGGGGCGGTCTTGGTCTCGTCCACGACGACCGCGCTCTGGCGATCGTTGACCAGCGCGCCGAGCGTGCGCGTGGCCTCGCCGACCTTGAAGCTGTGCTGATCGCTCGCGTAGATCCACATCACGCGACCGAGCGCCGCGGGGAGCGCGCTATCGCCTGCGTTCATCATCGGGTGGCCGAAGCCGCAGAGCCGCGTGCCCTCGACGTGCGTGACGGTGCCGAGGCCCATCATCGAGATGTCGCCGCGCGAGAGCTGCACGCCGAGCGAGCCGCCGTCCACGAAGTGCTGCGGGTCGTCCGCGGATGGAGGCGCTTGCCCGCCGCCGCCGGCTTGTGGGTCCAGGCCGAGAGGCTCGAACGCGCCCCGCAACATCGCGAGCGAACGTTCCCCCAGGCCTGCGACCAGTAGTGGCGTCGCGACCGGGACGATGCCGCGCGCCGAGTCCGTGGTGACGCCCATACGCGACGCGACTTGCTTGCCATGCTCGACGACGTCGTAGCCGTTGATGGGACCGTCCCATCGCGTCGGGCCATCGAGGTCCGCGCGTTTGGGTTGCGCGGCCAACGGTTGACTCGGCAACGGTCCGCCCTGGAGAGGCCAAAAACCAGCCGGAATGGGCCTGTGCAGCTCGCTCAACATCGGCGCGATCGGCGTGAAGCCAGCGACGGGCTCCACCATGAACTGCCGAAGGCTGTACGAGTAGGCGCCGGCGAGTCGACCATCCAAGTAGATGGGACTGCCGCTCATGCCTTGCACGTTGCGCGTGATGTTGAGGCGCGGGTGAGGCGTCTTCACCAACACGAGATCTTGTCCCGAGCGGAAGTTGTGCAGCACGCCGATCACTTCGACGTCGAACTTCTCGGGCACCACGCCGTGGAACACCGTGAGGCCGTAGCCCTTCATGCCCTCTTTGATTTCGTCGACGCCAATCGTCGCGCCCTTCGCATCTCCGCGCGCGAGGGGGAGAGACGCAAACAGGCCGAGCGCCGTACCACCGAGCGCGGCGATGAACAGGAGATGTGTACGCACCGCGGAAGTGTCGCACAAGCCAAGAGGTCTCACTAGGGACTAGAGTGCGTGCCGTGACTGCTTCGCATGGCAAGAACGCTCCCTCGCGAACGGCGGCGTGGCGAGCGCGTGTCGCCGATCGCTTGGCGCGCTCGAGCCGCGTGTTCTTGCTGGGTTTGATGGTCGCGTGTGGGATCGAGGTCGTCGTGGATCTCAACCAGACGCTCTTCGAGATCAACGTGCTGCGCAGCGCCGTTCGGCAAAAAGGCGACGCCTACGTGGGCATCCTCGCGAAGGCGAGCGAGGAAGAGCTCTCCGCGGCGGACGTCGCCGGGCTCGAGCACTTGAGCTCTGGAATCTTCGACGACGAGGACGCTGAGTTCGTGCGCTTCACGGACGCGAGCGGCAAGGTCGTTTGGGAGAAGGCGGAGGTGTCCCCCGAGCACCCGCGCGCGGCGGACTTCTCGACTCACTATGCGCATTTGATGGAACGCGACGAGCACGCGATCCTCACAGACCCCGACGGCTTCAAGCAGCGCATCCTCAGCAGTCGTTACAAAGATTTCCCCCAAGTGTATGCGGACACGACTGCGAAGGTCGCGGCGCTGATCTCTCCGCCGAAGCCCGCGCCGACGTCTCACGGATTGATCGTCTATCAAGATCGCCTCCGCACCGAGACGCACGAGCGAGACGAGGTCACGACCTACGCGCTCGGGACGGTCGTGGCCGACGGCAAGACGATCGGTACGACGCTCGTCGCGTTCGACATGGATCGCACGAACGCCGGAGTACACATGAAGTACCTGAAATTTGCCGGGATGGTGACGTTCTTCGTCGCGCTCATCCTGGTGCAGAGCACGTTGTCTCGACGCGACAAGCTCCGCCTCTTGGACCTTGAAGCGAGGTACACCACCGCCAAGAGAGCGCTCGTCAAAGCCCTCCCCGACAAGGACTTGAAGCTCGGCGGCCTCGTCGTGAGCGGCGCGCTCGAGCAAGCCAAGGGGCCTGTCGATGGAATGATTTGGGGTGCGGTTGAGGATGATGATTCGGTGATGGTCCTCGCGGTCGATCCGGACGGCGATGGCATCGACGCGGCGGCGGTGGGCCTGCAAGTCGCCAAGACGTTCAAGGCGAGGCCAGCGAAGGCGCGCTCACTCGACGACGAGATTCTCGCGCTCGGGTTGGCGGCGACCGACATCCCGCTCACGCGCCCCATCGGAGTGTTCCTGCTGCGCGCGAAGACCAACGGAGACTGGGAGGCGCTCTTCGGCTCGTTCGCGACGCTTCGAAAGTTGCGTGGCGCGCGCGTGCAAACGCCGACGGCCGAGCCCGTGGAGAGCGACGCGCCCGAGGGCGTGGTCGGACCGCTGTTCCGCGCGGCGGGCACGCTCGACTTCGGTGAGTCTCTCGTGATCTTGTGCGCGGGCATGGGCAAGAAGGAGCACAAGCTCGAAGCGGACGCGCTCGCGACTTACGTGGCGCGTACGCACGAAGCGGGCAAGCTCGTGGCGGTGGAAGACGCAGCGATCTGGATGCGCGGACGGAACTCAGCGCTCGTGGAGAACGACCTCATCGTCTTGTCCGTGAGCCGCAGCAAGATGGAGACTTGAGTGAGCTGGGTGCTCTTGCTCGCAGCGATCGCCCATTTCGGAGCCCATTTCGCGATCGTCGGGGGCCTCGCGATGCGCGAGCCGAGGTGGCACGCGGCGGTCGCGCTGCTGGTGCCGCCGCTCGGTGTGTGGTGGGGAAGGCGCGCGCAGATGCACGCGCGATGGATCGTTTGGCTCGCGTCGCTCTCGGTCTACGTCATCGCGCTAGCGATCGCGAAGCTCTAGGATGTAAGCGATGCATCCCTACAGCGCGCCGAGGAACACAGCGCCTCAGCCTCAGCCGGACGGCGACGACGATCTGCGCGACGTGAACCCGACCTTCCCGAAGGTCGCTGCGGCGTTCACGTTCCTCGCGGGAGTGCTCTCCACACTCAATGCGATCCAAACTCTGATGAGCGTACATATCCGCGCGTCGTTCTGGTCGCTGGTGCCCTATGTGCTGATCGTGATCGGCGCGACGCTCGTGTACTTCGCCAAGAACACCTTCACGGCTCGGCGTTGGGGCGCGCTCGGGGCTGTCGTCACCGCAGCGATCCTCACGGTCACCTCGAGTGCGTGGCTCTACTTCGCGGTCACCAACGGGTTCATCGCGCTCTACGCGATCTGGACGCCCATGGCCGCGCTGCTCGCGATCGGTCTATCCGCCGCGAGCCTCCCCGCGTGCGATCGCGCTACCAACGCCCGCGACCGACTCGCAGCGCAGGGCTTGAACATAGGGCTCTAGCGATTTCGCCAGAACTTGATGACGTCGCTACGCCTTCTTGGCGTCTGCGGCTTTCGTGTCGTAGCCCTCGATGTGAATCGGGAACTTCGGCGTGCCGAGCGCGCGGCGTTCGCGCTTGTTGCGCTTGCCGCTGGTGGACTGCTTGCGCTTGCGGATGCGTTCGAACTGCTGCGACGACGAGACCATGGTGAATCCTCTTGGAGGCCCTCGAGGGGCTTCGGGCCGCGCAATATGCAGAAAACCAGGCCCTCTGTCAAAGCGACTTTGTGTGCCGGCTCAGGCGACGGCTTCGAAAGCGGGGAGATCTGTGAGGCGAACGCGGCGCTCGTCGATCATGGCCTGCACCGCGAAGTCCACCGCGCGCTCGAGGCGGCCGAGGCTGGTCTTGAGCATGTGTGATGTCGCTGCTGCGCGAGGTCGAACCGGCAACAGGCCGCTCCACACGTCGAGTGTGCTGATGCCCATCACGCGCGCATACTCCGCCATGAAGACGCTCATGCGTGAGTCATCGCCGCTCAATATCCCCATCGACGTGGCGCGCGCGCGTGCGCTGCCTCGCCAATAGCGGAACACCCCGCGCTGAAGCGCGCGAGCGCCTTGGTCTTGCGCGCGGAACACCTCGTAGAGCGCTTCGGTGAAGGAGTCGCGCGCGCGCACGAAGCGGTAGCGCAGGCGCTGATACCTTACGAGCGCCGCGTCGGAGAGGCCTAGGAGGTTGGTGCACTCGACGAGCGTCTGGGCGTCGTTCATGGCCGCGGTCATGCCCGTCGCGGTAAGCGGGTGAGCGCAGCCTCCCGCGTCGCCCACGAGCACGGCGCCGGGCACTGCGCAGGTCGTCGTCGTCACTGCATGTGTGGCGCAGCCGCCGAACTCGCCCTTCGCGAGCGACTCGAGCAGCGCCTCGCGCACGGAACGCGCGAGCTGCGGCGCTTGATGCACGCGCACGTACTCGGCGATTGCGTCTGCGCCTTTGGCTGCATTGAGCGGCAAGTCGATGCACAAGCGCGCGGCGTCGCGGGCGAACGGATACGCCAGGACTGGACCCACGCCCCCGAGGAACACGTGGCCGTATGCAGGCCGGGGCAGCGCGCTCCTTGGAACCGAAGCGGTCACCGTGTGCGAGAGCAGCTCGACGAAGGCCTCGATACCCAGCATCTTGCGCACGCGCGACTGACGCCCGTCTGCGGCGACGGTGAGCTCTGCGCGAAATCCTCTGCCGCACTCGGTGCGAACTCCGATGACGCGATCACCCGAGCGGAGGATCTCGTTGGCCCGTTGCCCAAGGAGGATCGTGACGCCGCGTGTGCGCGCGACCTCGCGCATCACGTCGAGCATCGCGTGATGATCCACGCCGACACCGGCGCCGCGACCGCGCTGATATGGGAGGATCACGTCATCGTCTTCACCGTCCGCCCACGCGCTGAAGCCGGCGATCTCGACGCTGCCCGCTTGCTCGAGCGGCGTCAGCATGCCGAGGCGATCCAGATCGCGCGCGCCGCGCGGGTGGATGAGCTCACCGCGGAACTGCGGGTTGTTGCCGCGCGGATGCGCTTCGAGCACGACGACGCTGGCGCCGCGTGTCGCGAGTGCGACAGCGGTCGTCAACCCCGCGAACCCTCCCCCGCAGACGACGACGTCGGTTCTCTCCACCTAGGGAGTGCTACCCGAGTTTGCGTTCACGGGTAAAGTCCGACGTGAGTTGTTCCAACGCGAACTGTGCTACGCAACCGCCGCGAACGACGACACCATGCTCGACACGAACGACCTCCTCCAGAAGACGAGCCGCACGTTCGCGCTCGCGATCCCGCTGCTTCCAGAGCCTACGCGGCTCGAAGTGGGTCTCGCGTATCTCTTGTTTCGTATCGCCGACACCTTCGAAGACGCGACCGATTGGCCGCGAGCCGACCGAGTGGTCGCGCTGGAGGCATTCTCGCGAGCTCTGCCGTCGCTCGACACGGCGCGCGCGAAGGAGCTCGTCGTGGGTTGGCTCGCGACACCACCATGCGCAAATGCTGGTTACCTCGAGCTCGTGGCGAAGACGCCCGACGTGCTCGCTGAAGTGAGCGCGCTCGATGCGCCTGCGCGCCTCATCTTGATTCGTCACGCGCAACGCACAGCAGACGGGATGGCGCGCGTGGTGCTCTCTTCGGACGAGCGAGGTCGCCTGGAGCTGTCCTCGCTCCGAGAGCTGCAAGAGTATTGTTATGTCGTCGCCGGGATCGTCGGCGAGCTGCTCACGGAGCTGTTCCTCAACGACGCTCCGCAGCTGGAGACCGTGCGCGCAGAGCTCGAGGAGAACACGCGCGCATTCGGCGAGGGTCTTCAGCTCGTCAACATCCTGAAGGACTCGCGCGACGACGCGGGCGACGGCCGCACGTACCTGCCCGATTCAGTCCCGCGCGCAGAGGTGCTGGAGCTCGCGCGACGAGATCTCGGCGCAGCGGCGCGCTACATCACCGCGCTCGAGAGAGGCAAAGCGCCACGCGGCTTCGTCGCGTTCACCTCCATCAGCGTGATGCTCGCGCGCGCCGCGCTCGATCGCATCGAGCTCGCAGGCGCTGGCTCCAAGGTCTCTCGCGATGACGTGTTCGCGATGTTCAACGAGCTACAGGCCACGCTCGACAAAGGCGAGAGCGTCCGGCCGTTGGTCTCGTGATCAGCCAGTTACTGTTGACGAACCGTTAGCTCGATGTCGTCTTGATAGACGTCGGCGTAACCAAGCTCGAACAACCGGCCGCCGCACGTGCCGCTCTTGTGAAGCGTGTCCAATTGGACGACGTCTTTTCCGCATGTGACTTGCACCTGCTCGATCTCCGGCGTCGGCCCGCCCGACACCATCAATTTCGGGAGCATCACCACGGTGAACGTCACGCCACCGACGGTCTTGGTCTCGCCGCCCTTCATGTGGAACGGAGCGCCGAGCGCCCCATCGCGACGGCAAGCGAGCAGGAACAAGAAGAACGCCGCAATTCGCTTCATGCGCCCATCGTACGGCAAGACGCTCAACGCATGAACCAAACCGCTAGCGACGAGGCGAAGCTCAGCGCGAGCACCCCCGCGATCGGTATCGCCATGCCGCCAAAGAAACGCCAATGGCTCCATGGACGGAAGCTCCGGACTTCTGCGTGAACGCGGGCGAGCTCCGAAACAAGAGTCGCCCGCTCCTGCCGGAGTTGCTCGACGCGCGCGACGAGATCTTCTTGGCGAAAGGGAGATTGCGACATCAGTCCATGCTCAACACTGCGCTCATCATGAAGATGAACGCGACGACTACGAACCCGACGGTGAGCAAGAGTCCAACGACGATCCCCCAAACGAGGCCGCGCGGAGCGATTGGACCACTGCGCGCGAACTCGAGCTCCAGGTTTGCGCGACCGAGCGACTCCTGCAAAAACGCTATCTCGCGCGAGAGGCGCTCTGCTTCACGCCGAAGGTCAGGGTTCATCAGCGGCCACCGCGCATTTCCCAAGCCTAGCGCCTATTGCACCTAGTGGTCGCGTGGCGAACCAAATGGGGATTCTCGAGCTACCCTTCCGCTATCAGAACGGCAGGACCACGAAGGCTGCTCCGCGCACGACGGGCGCCGCCACCACGGAAGGAACGAAGAGCCCAGCGCCTTCAACACCCAAGGCGAACTTGCGGACGCGCACGGCGAGACGCAGCACCAATCCGACATTGCCGACGACATAGTGATCCGAGATCTGCGTCGGAGTGACGTACGTGCGGCCCAAGATCCACGCGCCGCCGGCCTCTACGCCTGGTTCGATGAACAGCGGGCCTGCGTTGAAGCGCCAGGTCAGGTCCAACGCGAGCGCGTAGGCGTGGTCGCTCGCATGGTAAACGATGTTGGGTCCGTCACCCGCCGCGCTCGAACCAACATAAGAGAACACGGAGGCCTTTACCCACAAGTGACCTAAGGGACGCGCGCCTAAGCCAAGCGCAACGAATTCACCATAAGGAGACAGCCCAGTCGTGAATGCACCGGCATAGCCCACCTTGGGCTCGAGCTCGAATCGTGAAGGGGCACTCCATGCGCGCTCTGACACCATGAGCGTCGCGAGCGCCACACTCCATAGTGTCGACCGAATCATGGGGTGCATTCGGTGTCCCCTGAATCGAGCACAGCGCCGTCGTCGGACCTTAGGAACTTCCAAGTATAAGACGTCGCACGGAGTACCAATTGCAGCACGCCATGAGCGGAGTCGATCGAGACTTCCAGTCCAGCGGGTGAGCGCACCGATTTTGCGAGGTCGTGTCCACCTGCACCGACGACGAAGGAGCGAATCCCACTCGGTGATGGCCGACCGTCGGCGTCCAGCGGTGCGAAGCGGTCGTAGAGGTGCGCGTGCCCATGGATGAGGACGTCTGCACCTTTGGCCTGCGCGATGGCCCAAAGCGCGCGCGTGCGACCGCCGTCGTCTTCTGCACCTGTCGTCACGTGAGGGTGGTGCCACGCCACGAGCGTGCACTTGCCCTTATGTTCGTCGAGATCTCGTGAGAGCCATTGCGCTTGCGGAGAGCCTTCATCACAACCGCCGAAGTCATCAGGTACATAGCTTGGGACGTCGAGATCTTGTCCACAATTACTATTGAGTACCACCGCATGCCACGGGCCTATGTCGAAACTATAATACCCTTTGAAGGCCGGGCCGGTCGCGCCGCAGAGATATGCCCAATAGGGTCCTGCGTGTGCAGTGTGATATTCGTGGTTGCCGACGACGGCTCGTGTCACCGGTCGCAACGCTCCCCATGTGGGTGCGTAACAGTCGAGGTATTCGTCGATGGTCGCGTTCGGGTAGACCAAATCACCGAGCGCCAACACCGTGTCTGGGTGGAGCGATTGGGTGAGAGCGGCCGTTTGTTCTTGCGCACCGCCCGCGCAGTCGACGAGATCACCTGCAGCCACGAGGACCGCAGAATCTCCAGTGATCGTCGGAGGGACGACACAGGCGGGGAGCTCCCGCGGCGCGGACGGACATGCCGAGGTGAGACCCAACGCGAGAGCGCCAAACACAGCAAAGGACCGCGCGCGGCAATCGTGACCAGCCATCGGAGAGTGACTCTAGCCGATTCGTCACCTGCCCCAGCCGCCATCAGCACGGGACGCACACGAGGGCGCGCTTGTGTTGCCGGCTGAGCAGGAACGACGGCCGCACAGAACGGGCAGGTTGTGTCGTTGGGTTTGACGTGACGAGAGCACAGAAGACAAGCGACGAGCTTCACACGTCCAGAATACCCAACACTGATGCGGGGACAAACCTCCGTGATGACCAAGCGCTGGGATCGCGTTACCGTCGCGCGCATGACCAACCCCACGTGGAAGCACCATGGTCCCGAGCCCAAGACTTCAATCGCCGTTCCACCGCTGCCGAGCCTGATCGATTGGTACGCGATGGGTTTTGACGAGGCGCGCCAACGGGTCTTCTACTTGTGCAGACCCGATGATGACGAGCGCGGCGGAGAGCTCCACGAGTTCGACGGATCCGCGTGGCACTGCCTCTCGAACAAGCGTGTCGAGCTACCTGAAAACGTAGAAGGTGGCGGCTGGGATTCGCGACGAAAGTCTGTGGTGAGTTGGTCGTTCGGTCACGACCACGAAGCCAAGCGACCGCGGGCCGTCGGCACGCTCATCAACGAGCAAGGCGGCAAAGCGCTCAACACCAAAGGCGATGATCCGATCGCGACGGGCGAAGACGAAGACGTAGGAACCTTCGACAAAAGCGGCCTATTTGTGTTCGATCGCGCACGCGAAGTCTGGGTGTGTCTCACGCGATGCGGCGTTTGGGAGCTCGACGCGAACGACTCATGGAGCAAGAAATCCGACGGCGCGCTCGTCCCGAAGGACTGGCACAACAAGAGCGGCGAAGGCACCTTCGATCCCATCGGCAAGCGCGCCGTGTTCATGATGCAAGAGAGGGAGGACTACACGATGGTCGTGCTCGCGTGGGACGGCCATGAGCTCCGCAAACTATCGATGGATGGACTGCCCAAGCTCACGATGGGATTCAGCGATCCCATCGTGCAGATCTCGGGACACAACAAGCACGGGCTCGTCTTGCACGCGGGTGAAGGCAAACTCTTCGCAGTCCGAGGAGGCGGTTGGAGCGCGCTCCCTGCCACGAGCGATCCGCCTCCGATGATGGAAGACGCGATCATGACACACGACCCGAAGAGAGATCTCCTGATCCTTGGACCGGGCAAACACAAAGGCGCAGGCGGGAGCGATCGCCACGACACGTTCTTCGTCTTGAAGAATGGACAGTGGGAGCGTCAAGGCGTCGCGATTGCGCACTCTTTGATCAAGAGCGCGTCTTATGGGAACTGCCGAATGGCACACCATGCAGGCACGTGGTTCGCGCTCGGCACGCACTCGCTTCAAACGTGGAAGTGGACCGATGACGCGTGGCGCCTCATCGAAGACGACACAGTCGGCAACGGAAAGCTCGGCGGCTGGGAGATTCTACAGCTCGTGAGCACGGAGCGATTGCACGCAGTGATGGCAAGCGGCGCTGTCTACGCGCTAGAAGGTGATCGTTGGAAGACGATCTGTAAAAAGGACCCCGTCTTCAAGGATCGCACGGAGTTCTGCCTCGCCGCAGATCCGAACGGGCGCATCGTCGTGTGGGGTGGAGAAGCAAAAGGCCGCAAGCTCAACGACACATTGTTCTTGGAGAATGGAAAGTGGCGCGCCGCGAAGAAGTCGTCGCCGCAGCCCTTGGACTTCAAGCACGGCCGCAAAGACCGCGTGTATGTCGGCGCTAGCATGATCTACGACGGGGCGCTCGGCACGTTCGTTCGCTTCGGATTCGAAGAGGTCGCAGTCCTTCAAACAGACGAGACCTGGAAGCTCTACAAACCTAAGGGCTACCAAGACGCGGTCACTTGCAGCCTATGGGGACACGTTCCCATGTTCGACGCGGAGACCGGAGAGACGCTCATCCTGGATTTCGAGGGCGATCCCAAGGCGGCTTACGAAGCGATGATGAAGGGCAAGTGGGCGGATCAACCCGCGCGCATTTCGCGGTTCGATCTCGCCGAATGCAAAGAGCTTGCGACGGTCGAAGTGCCCGCCGAGCGCGCGCGCAAGAAACAACACGACCGCGCGCCGTTTCACGATTTTGCAGAGAGCTTCAGCTACGACCCCAAGACGCGATCGTTGTACACGCAAGTGTTGGAAGATTCGTCTGGCGTGTATCGACTCGATCTGAGCGAGCTGTTCACCGAAGCGAAATCAATCGGCGCACGAACTGTGCTGAACATGGGCGCCGCGACGAGCAGGGCTGCGGTCGCCTTCGAGGCCACGCGTCTCTACAAGATCGCAAAAGGCAAAGCTGAAGTTGTATCGCTCGAGCCCGGCGCGAAGAGCGTGACCACGACGAGCGGTGCAGTTGGAGAGAAGGGCGCGCGCAAAGATCTGTCCGTCGAAGCTGCAACGGCGCTAGTGGCCACCAAGCGCAAAGCTGGTTTCGTCAATGCAGACAAACTCGATCGCGATGCGTTGATTTCACTGGTCGGAGTCTCGAGTCACGAGCTGAAGGTTGGCAAAGCCATCAAAGGGAAACAACCAAACAGTCGCGTTGGCGGAACACCTTCAGGTGTAACGGAGAAGACCTGGCCGAAGATTCGAAAGACGCCGATGGGATTTCTCTTTCAACTCGAGACGGGCGATCTCCTCGAGAAGCACGCTGGGATTGCGGTGTTTTGTGCGTTGGATGGAGAAGCTGCGAACGAGCCCGAAGAGAACAGCGTCGTGTTGCTCAAGGCGTCAGACTTCAAGAAGACATGTGCAGCACCCAACAAGACACCCACGCTCGCGATGCGCGAGATCACGATCGAAGACGCGAAGATCGAGATCGATGAAGACCGCGCAGAGAAGATCGGATCCGCGGATTCGGATCTAGCGGCTGCGTTCGAGCGACTTCAATCGATGAAAGGAATGCAGAAGGACAACCTCGCCACACGCCTTGGCGGCAGTCCGCAGTTCCTGCAAGACATCGTCACAATGAAGATGCACAGGTTCATCGCGCAGCTCGATTTCGACTCGATCAACACGAGCAAAGAATGGCCAGACGCTGGCCTCATGGGCTGCGTCTACGTGTTCGTGAACGACCCGGAAACCGAAGCAGTCGCGTTCTGGCAATACACCTGACGCACAGAATGCCGAGACCATCGGCGTCTTCAGGCCGTGGACGCTCGATACCGAGGCCCTCGTCTCGCACGCGTCGTAAGATGCTGCGGCGATGCTGAGACTTGGCCTGGTTGGGATTGGGGATGCGGGCAAGCACCACGCGCGCGCCATCGCGACGCTCGTCGCGGAAGGGCTTGTGACTTGGACGGCAGTGTGCGCGCGAGACGAGAGCAAGATCGCAGCGTTCATCGGCGCGCACGCCCCGGGAATGCTGGGGGATGCGCAACCGGCGAAGTTCACGACGTTGCAGGCGTTGCTCGATGCGCACGTGTGCGACGCGGTCGTCTTGGCGACGCCGGACGGACTGCACACAGACCAAGTCGTGGCGGCCGCGAAGGCTGGCTTGCGCGTCCTCGTCGAGAAGCCGCTCGCGCTGTCGGTCGTCGATGGAGAGCGCGCCCTCGAAGCCGCCCGGGCCGCCGATGTGGCCTTATGCGTCGGTTACCACTTGCGACACCACGCGGCGCACCAACTATTGATGCGTCAACTGTATCCGCGCGTGGGAGCGGTGCGAACGATCCACGTGCGATGGGCGTGGCCGGACCCAGGCGTCGAAGGGTGGCGGGCGCGCGGTGAAGGCGCGCGTCATTGGAGCCTCGCGGCACTGGGAACCCACGGCATCGACCTCGCGCTCCAAATCGCAGGCGCAAAGCGCAACGCCGACGAGGTCTGCGTGATCACCACTCCGCCGAACGAGATCGATCGCGCGGCGGAGGTCTCGCTGCGTTTGGGTGACGTCCTCGCACACGTGTCCGTCTCGGTCGTGCATCGCGCGACCTCTCGTGTGATCGTGAGCGGCGACGCCGGCGAGCTCGAGGCGATCGGCACGCTCGGCGCGCGCGGCGACGGCGAGCTTTGGCACCGGGCCCCCAAGCAAGGCCCAGAGCCGCTCGCGTTCACTCCGCAAGACCCATACGCCGCGCAGCTTCGCGCGTTCGTCGCTCAAGATCGATTCTCGGAAGACCCCACGCTGCTCGCCAACCTCGACGCGCTCGATCGCGTTCCCCACACCACTCCTACGAGGACATCATGACCGCTACGCGCGACACCTTTTGTTCCTATTGTGGCACGGCTTATGTCACCCCATTGAAGTACCCACGCGACTGCGCCAATTGCCACATACAGGTTTGGGCGAACCCCATACCTGTATCTGTGGTGCTCGTGCCCGTGACGCGAGCCGGGCGGACCGGATTGCTCGTCGTGCGGCGCGACATCGAGCCGCGCAAAGGCAAGCTCGCGATCGTGGGTGGGTTCCTGGAGGAGCACGAGACCTGGCAAGTGGGCGGCGCGCGCGAGGTGCGTGAGGAGACCGGCGCTCTCGTCGATCCGGCTTCTTTGAAGGCGTTTTGGTTCACTTCGACCGAACCGCGACCGAACCGCGTGCTCTTGTTCTCGCTCGCTGCACCCCTCGACGTGGCCGCGCTCGGACCCTACACCCGAGACAAGGAGACTTCGGAGAGAGGCCTGGTGTTCGGGCCTGGTGGTTTGGACGACGTCTTCGCATTCCCGCTTCATGCGGAAGCGGCGCGCCGATACTTCTCGGAGCGCGGCGTCACGGGAGACCACGCTTATGAGCAAGCCTGAAGGCGTCACGACACTCAAGAGCTTCTCTTATAGAGGCAAGCACTACCAAGTACCGATCTTCGACACTCTCGAACCGATTACTATCTTGGCGCGCGAGACGACCCTCACACTCCCAACAGCAGAGCAATCTCGTGTCATTCGTTGTTTGAACTCGACTTGGGATTTGTCGGAGTTCAAAAAGCCCAGAAGTCCCGTCTCCCTCGGGACGCTCTCGCACGACGAATTGAACGTCTTTTCCAAGCCCGAAGCTGTGCGCGTGCTCGACCTGCCAATCAAGCTGCCGGACTGCGAACAATACCGATTGCCGCGCGCTCTCCGTCAATTCACGGGCACGATCGCGCGCGTCGTGGACGTCGAGCACCGGATCAATCCTCGGCACGCGGACTATCATGCGTATCTGACGATCGATCAGCGTTGGGTCGAGCCTGGCACGTTGCAACGAGAGGCGCCCTGTCACGTGGACGGCTTTCAAGGGGCGCGCTGGCAACCCAAGTGCCTCACCAATCACACCTATACCGTCTCCGATCTATTACCCACTGCCTATTATGTTCAGCCATTCGACTTCGACGGCCTCGACGAGCGGGTGCACGATTATTTTTGGGAGATGAACGCACAGGTCGCCGACACGAATGAAGCGCACCGCTGGCAGCCCAGCCCCGCCGAAATTACAATGATGGATTGCTATTGCGTGCACCGCGGGGTCGAAAACGAAGGCCCTTCGCGCGTCTTTCGCACCTGGCTACGCGTCAGCTTCGAGGAGCGTCGGCGTGTCTTCGACCGGCTCGGCAACGCGCACAATCCGCTCTTCGACTACGAATGGAACATGGTCGACCGCGACATCGAGCAGCTCGGATTGCGCCCCTTCCGCACCAACGCTGACGCTTCCCTCCGCGTATTTCCGTGGCAAGATCTCGAAGGCAACGCTCTACCGAAGGGCGCACCCAAGACCAAACCAAAACTCCGCCGCGCCTAGGTCGGCTCGTCACTTCGACATCAAGAAAGACAGTGCGCGACGACATCGAAGCTGTACAACAGGTGATCCCACGACAGCCATGATCGCCGCTCATGCGTCTCACCTTCGAAGAAGAAGAATCTATGAGCTGGCCTCCGGTCGCTGCCTTCGATCTTCTCCCGGCTTCATCGAAGCGGCAACAGCAGACCGCGTAGCGGCGGTCCGTGGCACAATCGGGGCTGATGCGGATTGGTGACGTCGTCGGGGAGCGCTTCGAGATCGAAGCGGAGGCAGGCTCGGGCGGCATGGGCACTGTCTTCCGTGCGCGTGATCGAGAGACTGGCGCGACTG
>JANYHY010000599.1 GCA_025362165.1 Myxococcales bacterium
GACGAACGACCCGCCGCGATCGTCGTCGTCTCCGACGGTCGCCTCGACGATCCGCCCGAGGCCGTCAGCGCGACCACACTGCGTGCGCTGGGCGACGAGCTCAAGGTGCCTATCCATGCGATCGCGACGACGCGAGAGACGCCGGCGGACGCGAGCGTTCGGCGTGTGGGAGTCGCTGGTGCTGCGGTCGCGCATGTCCCGTTGCCATTGCGCGTAGAGGTCGGCTGCGCGGGAGGCGTCGCGTGCGAAGAGCTCACGGTAACGGTGCGCGAGCTGCGTGAGGACGGCGCCCCCGCGCTGCTCGCCTCGGGTCTCGCGCACGTCGACAAAGCGGGCAAGGCGTCGCTGGATCTCACAGTCACGCTCGAGCGCGCAGGTGTCCGAGTGCTCGAGGTCGCGATCACACCGCCACCTGGTGACGTCATCCCGGAGAACGATCGACGCCTGATTCCGCTCACTGTCTCTCGCGAGCGCGTTCGAGTGCTTCACGTCGCCGGGCGGCCCACCAACGACGTCCGTGCGTTGCGCGAGTGGCTGAAGGGAGATGCGTCGGTCGATGTCGTCGCGTTCTTCATCTTGCGCACGCCCACCGATCAATCGAACGCATCTCAAGACGAGCTCGCGCTCATCCCCTTCCCTGTAGACGAGCTCTTCAGCGAGCACCTCCCGTCGTTCGACGCGATCGTCCTTCAAGACTTCGATGCGCAGCCGTACGGCCTCGTGCGTCACCTACCAGCGCTCGCGTCCTATGTGCGCTCGGGTGGTGGCCTCATCATGGTGGGCGGCTCGAACTCGTTCGTCGCGGGCGGGTACGCGAGCTCGCCACTCGCAGACGTGTTGCCTGTCGCGCTGGATGGCTCACCTGGCGCGACCGCGGCAGACACAGCGCCATTCACGCCTGGGTGGACTCCCGAAGCGCGGCTCGCACCGCTCCTCGCACCGCTGCGCGCGATCGTCGGCGACGAATTGCCCACGATGCCCGGAGCGAACGTGCTTGGGGACGCTTCTCCTAGTGGCCTCGTGCTCTGGACACACCCCACGCGCACGACCAAGAGCGGCGCGCACATGCCGGTGCTCGCAGTCGGCGAAGAAGGCAACGGCAGGAGCATCGCCCTCGGAGTCGACGGAGCTTGGCTCTTGCGCTTCAGCGATCTCGCCGAGCGCACCGCAGGGCGTGGCTACGGCGCGATGTGGGACGGCTTGCTCGGCTGGTTGATGCGCGACCCACGCTACGAGCCCGCGCAAGTCGATATGGGTACGTGCGTCGCAGGTGTGCCCAGCACTGTGCGCGTGCGCGCCGAGTCACTCGGGAAAAAAAACGCGGACGTGACACTCACTCTGTCCCGAATGGATGCTCCGCTGTCTCCTATCAAAGTCGAAAAGAAAATGGCAGCACTCGAGGCACCACTCGATCTGCAACTCCCGGCCCTGGAGGCAGGCGGATATGCGGCGCGCGTCGTGATAGGTGGCGGCACCTCTACTTTGCGTGATCTCGCATGTGAAGTAGGTGGTGATGAGTGGGCCGATTCCCGGCCAGATGGTGAACGATTGGAGCGTTTGGCGGACGCTACAGGCGGTCGATTTTTTTGGGCCGATCAACCTCTGGATATTCCGTGGCCCAAGCCCTCAGTGGTGAGCGCCGAGCGGCATGTAGTGGCGATCGCCCCGCCTTGGGTATGGGCCATTCTTGCAGCGGTTGCCTTTGGTGTGCACGCGATTGCTCGCCGCCGCGGAGGCCTCACCTAAAACTAAGGGGTGGGAGTTGGAGGGGGCTAACGCCGCCGGGGTCACTCTATTTGTTTTAGCCGTTGGGCGGCTTTGTCTGCGGTTGCGCTTTTGGGTTTGGCTTTCCCCCAGCGATCGATCACTACCGAATACGCTTTCTTTGCGCCTGTGAGGTCTGCTTTGCCTTCTAGGGCTAGGCCTAGAAAGTAAAATGCTCTTGTTTGCACTTCTGGCATATCGAGCGCGATGCAGGCCTCTGTGACGTTCTTCAATAGTGGGATCGCCTCATCATATTTTCCGGCGAGCGCGTAGGCCTTTCCTACGGAGGCGTTGAAGATAGGTGTGCGGCGCGCATCCGGTGGGAGTGGCAAGTAGGTGGGCAGCACGTCCAGCGCTTCATTGGCTTCTTCGAGCGTCTCCGCGAACCCCGCATAGACCATGGCCCACCTAAAAGGCGCCATGCGCTGGTTCTCGTGTTGGGTCTTGTTGAGCTCTTGCGCTTTGATCCACTCGAGGCGGCGCTTTTGGAGCTCGGCTTTGTCGATGCGCTTGCTGCGATATAGGTACTCGGCGAACCACATGCTCGGGTCGCCGCCGTGTGGGTCTGGTGTGAGCGCGGGGATGAGCTTCAAGAAGTCGTCCGAGATTTTTCCCGCCGTTTGAACGTCGCCGGTCTCGAAGTCGAGCAGCGCGAGTTGGTGCTGTGGCCCTGCGTGCGCCATCACCTCTTCGCGCGTGACGGCCTTCTCCCAGTCTTTGGTCTGGCGCTCGGCCTCGACGAAATCGCCCTGGAAAATAGCGAGATTGGCGCGATCCTCTGGTTCGTTGAGCGCGCGGCCTTCTTTGCTCATCGCGTCCCATTGGCGCTTCAGCGCGGCCTCCACCGTCTCTACCTTCGCGCCGCGCGCGAGCAACGCGTCGGCCAGCCAGTAGCTCGCGGTCGGTGCCTCTGGCTCCACGGCTTGCCATGAGCGCGCGTCTTGCTCCAGTCGATCGCACTCGCCGCGATCGCGCAGCAATCCGATGCGCTGATCCAGACAGATCGCTGCAGCGGGAGAGCTCTTGATGCACGTGTCATAAGCGGCGAACGCGGTCTCCACGTTGCCTTGCTGCCACTCGGCGTCTCCCTCCGCGCGCCAGCCCGGCATGAAGCCAGGGTCCAGGCGCACGCACTCCTTGAACGCCTTGCTCGCGAGCTCGTACTCGCTTCGCTGCATGTGCACTTGGCCGAGCAAGTAGAAGTAGAGCGGCTCACGCGGAGAAGACTTCGTCGCGCCGACGAGCTTGCCCTGCGCTTCGCCGACGTCCGACGTTGGTCGCAAGAGCGGCGCGATGGCGTCCAGCACGGTGCGGTCCCGTTCGCACAAGGTGACGCGGCGCGAGAACGCCTTCTGGAAATGGTCTTGAGCATCCGCGGGATCGTTCTCCAGCGACTGCAGCGCGAGCAACAAGTGCGCGGCCGCGAGCCCGCTGTCTTGAGCGATGGCGCGCTCCAAGCTGGTGCGGCTCCTGTTCGCTGCGCCGTCTCTCCATAGCTGCAAGCCATCCTGATAAGCACGTAGCGCCTCTGGAGTGGCAGCGCTCGCCAGCGGATCCGGCGGCCCCACGCTGTTGCTTACGACCACCGAAGGATGTGCTGGGATCGGCAAAATCGCAGGCTTTCGCAGGAACTTGTAATATACACCGATTGCCAACAGGGTGGTGGCGATGCCCAACAAGAAATGCCAGCGACGCTTCTTGCGTGGGCGCGGCTGCTGTTGGCCTGGGAACTCTGGAGAGAGCCTGGTGACGAGCGCGTCCTTGGTGTTGGGACTCTTGTCTCTGTCTCGCGCTTGCGGCGACTCCTGCTTGGTCGCGCCCGGTTGAGGTGTTGGAGCTGTGTGTGGTTGTTGCGATGGCGTGGAGGTCGCGAGCGGATCGAGCGCGTCTGCGACCTCATCCATGCTCTCGAAGCGTTGCTTCGGATCACGCGCGATCGTGCGTGCGACCACCGTCTCGACCGCAGGAGGCAGCTCCGGCACGCGATCACGCAGCGAAGCAGGAGGCTCAGTGAGGATCTGCGCGACCGCCGCGAGCAGATCGCTCTTGTCGGGCCACGGACGATCGCCGCTCAACACCTCGTACGCCATCACGCCCCAAGAGAACTGATCGGTGCGCGCGTCTGCGGTGCCGCCCTTGATCTGTTCGGGCGCCATGTACATGGGCGTGCCGATGATCATTCCCACGCCCGTGATCGTGGAGACGCCCGCGGCCTCCGTGCGTCCCGTGGGATCGACGTTGGGACCGCCCGAGCGTCGCGCGATGCCGAAGTCGAGCACCTTCACGATGCCGTCTTCTCGCACCATCACGTTCTCTGGCTTGATGTCGCGGTGAACGAGGCCCGTCTTGTGCGCGGCACCGAGCGCGCGCGCGACGTCCGTGAGCCAGCGCACGCGTTTGGGCCATCCGATGGTGTTCTGCCGCATCATCTCGCGGAGCGTCTTGCCGATGACGTACTCCATCGCCAAGTACACGCGCCCCTCGTGCTCGCCGACGTCGAACACCGACACCACGTTCGGGTGCGTGAGCGAAGCCGCCGCGCGGGCCTCACGAACCAAGCGCGCAGAAGCGTCTTGCGTGACCCGCGGGCTCGCGTCGCTGCCCACGATCTCGCCGCGCTCGAGGATCACCTTGAGCGCGACCTTGCGGTGGAGGCGCTCGTCTTTCGCTAGGTAGACCTCCCCCATACCACCCGCACCGAGCTTGGACTCGATGGTGTAGTGCGCGATTTTGTCACCCGTCGAGAGCACTCCCACCCTTGTAGAACGCCCCGCCCACGAACGCTACTCCGCCCCAATTTGCGGCTGCGCTACTTCTTCTTGGCCTCATGCAGAGGCCAGATTTTGCCCGGATTCATAATGCCTTTGGGGTCGAGCGTGCGCTTGAGCGCGTGCATCAACGCGATCTCTCCTGCGCTGCGCGACCAGCTCAAGAAGTCGCGCTTCAACAAGCCGATGCCATGCTCTGCGCTGATGCTGCCGTCGTGCGACTTGACGAGATCGAACATGTGACGATCGACCTCGTGGGTCTTGTCCAGGAACTCTTGCTTGGTCAACGAATCGGGCTTCATCACGTTGACGTGCAGGTTGCCGTCTCCGATGTGACCGAAGAGCGCGATCTCCCAACTCGGGTAGCGAAGCGCGAACACACCGTCGAGCTCCGCGCAGAAAGCTTCGAGCTTCGAGATGGGGAGCGCGATGTCGTTCTTGTGCGGGAGGCCCGTCGCCGAGAGGCTCTCGCTGATCCCTTCACGCAACCCCCAAAGTTCGGCGGCTTGCTGCGCGTGCTGCGCCATCACTCCGTCGGTCGCGAGACCCGTCTCGAGCACACGTGCCACCCAACTCATCACACGCGCCTCGTCCGAGTCGCCATCGATCTCGATGAGCACATAATGTGAGTGCTTGCCGTCGAAGGGATCGCGCACGTTGCGATGACGTAGCAATCGCTCGAGGCACTCGCGCGTGAAGAACTCATAAGCGTTGAGCGTGAAGTCTGCCTCACGCGCGTCACGGAACAGCGCGAGCACCGCGGCGAGGCTCGACACACTCAACAACATGACGCGCGCCGGAGCCTGTATTTTAGCCAGTTTGAGCGTCGCGGCCGTGATGATGCCGAGCGTTCCCTCGGCACCGATGAACAGCTGCTTCAGATCGTACCCAGTGTTGTTCTTGCGCAGGCCGCGTAGGCCGTCCCATACGTCGCCGCTGGCCAACACCACCTCCAGGCCAAGAGTCAGCTCACGGATGTTGCCGTAACGCAGCACAGCGGTGCCACCGGCGTTGGTGGAGAGATTACCACCGATCTCGCAACTACCCTCGGCGGCCAGGCTCAGCGGAAACAGTCGCTCGGCGTCGTGCGCCGCTTGCTGTACCGCGGCGAGGGTGCAGCCCGCCTCGACGGTGAGCGTGTTGTTGATCGGATCGACACCGCGTACACGGTTCATGCGCGACAGGTTGAGGACAATCTGGGCGCCGGAATCATCGGGTGTAGCGCCGCCGGCCAACCCGGTGTTGCCGCCCTGCGGCACGATGGCGACACCCACCGCGGCGCAGAGCTTGACGACCTCGGAGACTTCCCGCGTCGAGGCAGGCTTCACGATGGCCAGCGCCTTGCCGGTATAACGCTTACGCCAATCGGTGAGGAACGGTGCCATGGCGCCACACTCGCTCGGCGCTCACCTCATCGTCATGG
>JANYHY010000604.1 GCA_025362165.1 Myxococcales bacterium
CGCCTCTACCATCACCAGCGCGAGCGAGTACACGTCCGTCCACGCGCCGATAGGCCCGATCTTCGGCTCGAACTGCTCCGGCGCAGAGAACTGCGGAGAGATCACCATGAGGTTGTTGATGGTGGCCGCGCCCTCGAAGCCGACGACGCCCACGTCGAGCACCTTCGCCATTCCAAAGTCCAACACCTTCAGCTTGGTCTCGCCGCTCGGCACCTTCGCGAGGAACAGATTGCCTGGCTTCACGTCGCGGTGAGCGATGCCTTGCGCGTGCGCGTACGCGAGCGCCAACGCGGCAGGTTCGAAGAGCGCCATGACCTCGGCGAGCGGACGTCCGCCGAGCTTGCGATCTCGTCGCGATTTGAGATCGACGTTGAGCGAGATGCCATCGAGCCACTCGAGCACCATGTAAGGCACGGTCTCTTTGGTGCGCGGCGAGATCGTGGTGCCGCTCGTCACGCTGCGCACGATGTCGAGGTTGCCTTGCGAGAGACGATAGGAGATGCGGCTCTCGTCGAAGAAGCGCTGCGTGAAGGACGCGATGATCGTCGGATCCTTCGTCTTGTTGATCTTGAGGCACTTGATCGCGACGGGCTCGCGCAGCCCCAAGTGCTGCCCCTTGTAGACGACGGAGAAGCCACCCTCGCCGATCACCTCGAGCACGTGAAATTGGCCGTCGATCACGTTGCCCGCGAGACCGAAGATGTCCGTCAGCGGAGCCACGACGGGACGATATCACCTCGGCAAAATTTGTTGTCGCGTGTATGCTCCGCGGATGCGACATCATCGGCTCAGCAGACTCACGCTCCTCACGCAAGGTCTCGCGCTCATCGGCCTCGGCGTGGGAGAGAGCGCGTGTCACAAGGAGCCGATGGTCAACGGACCTGCACCCGACACGGATCTGCACATCAACGCGCCGCCGATGATGGACGCGAGCGCCCCGGCGACGGATCCGGGGGCGACCGCCGACGCAGCGGTGACGCTCCCCATCCCGTCGAATCGACCGACGATGAACGCGCCGCCGCAGCTGTCTCCGACCCCGCCGCACACGAACGCGCCGCAGAAGTCGAACCTCTAAGCGCCGTGTACTCGCTCAAGCGAGTCAGCGGAGAGTCGCTCTCGCTCACGGAGGAGCACGAGGCGATCGCGCGTCCGCGCAAGGGTGAAATTCACTGGGGTGCGTTCGATGCGAGCGCCTATTCGCCTGCTGAGCTCGACGATGCTGCGGCGCTATGGGCGACGCGCGCGATCCAAGAGATGCACTCACTCGCGCTCTTCACGCACCTCGCGTCGCAGCTTCATTTGTTGGGCGCTCCGCTCGATTGGTCTGGCGCGTTCGCGCGGATGATCGCCGACGAGGTTCGCCACACGGACCTCTGCATCCGTATGTGCGACGCGCTCGGGCGTCCCACCGAGCCGAGCATCGATCCCGCGCGACTGCACCTGTTGGAAGAGCGTTCTCCGCGCCTGCACGTGCGACACGTCGTGTTGAGCGCATTCTGCATCGGCGAGACGATCAGCGGGCGCATGTTCAAGCGCGCGCTCAAAGCCGCGAACGTCCCGCTCGCGCGTGAGGTCGTGAGCGCCATCGTGATTGACGAGACGTTCCACGGCGAGCTCGGTTGGGAGCTCGGCGCGCTGTTGATGCGCGGCGAAGGCGACGAACGTGCTGCGCTCGCGGGTGATCTGCCGAAGCTCTTCGGGCACTACGCGCGTCTCTGCTGCGCCAAGCGCGGTCCGTCGTGGGCGCGAGGCGAGGCCGAGGTTCGTGACGGCGCGAACTTCGGCACGATGACCGACGCTGGCTACGCGCGCGCGTTCTTCGACGGCATGGAAGACGACGTCGTTCCTGGGCTCGTCGCGATCGGCCTGCCTGAGGCGGAGCCCGCTTACTCCAAGCTCGTAGCCGAGCTCAACGCGAGATGTTGAACGAGTATTTGATCGTTTGCGGCGCGCCGTCGAACGAGCGCATCTTCGCGGTCTTCAGCTTGCCGATGATACACGCGGCTTCGTTCTTGTTGCTCGCATAGGTGCCCTCGAGCGCGACCGTCGTCACGTTGCCGTCGTTCGAGAACGTCACGTCAGCGACGCCGGCTCCGCGCGCGGCGCCTCGAGCCTTGCACGCGCCGATGCTCGACGCGGGCGTGTCGAGCGCCGCGCGTGCCACCTTGGCGTCGAAGGGGTTCGGGGCCACAGCGCTCACCGATGGAGGCGGCGCCGTCACGCTCGCGCTAGGAGTCGCGTGGCTAGGCTCGATGGTCGACACACTCGCAGCGCTCGAGGGGGCGACGCTCCCAAAGGCGCTCGGTGAAGGAGAGACATCGCTCGCCTCCTCCGTCCTCCAGTAGATCAACCCGACAGCAGCGGCGAGGATGATGACGACGAGCGCCGCGATCGCGATCGTTACTCCGGCGCTTGACTTCGCCACTGCAGGGACCTGCTGTGAAGGCTCGGGAAGTGGGAGTGGTTGCGGCATCAACCGTTGCGTGATCGGAGTGCCCAACGGTGTAGCCTCGAGCGGAGGCTGGACCTCATGTGGCTGGACCAGCGGCTGCAAGGGCGGCATCACAAGCGTGCTCTCTTGTGTGGGCGGCGCGAGCGGGCCCGCCATGCGCACGGTGCCCTTGAGATCGGTGAACGCAGCTCGCGCAGCCTCTGCTTCTGCCGGTCGCATCCTCCCATCCACGAGCGCCGCGACCTGCGTGGGCTCAGTCTGCATCTGTGGGACGATAGGGACTTGCGCGGGCTCAGTCTGCATCTGCGGCATCTGCGGCAGGATCGGGAGAGGCGCGACATGCGTCGACTCCACCTCCGAGATCTTGGACGGATCGAAGCCGGTCGCCTCGATTCGCGCGTTCTGAGTGACCTCCGTCCCCATCGCCGCGGGCTGGAACGGGTTGTTGCTTCCGCGCACCGTCGAGCTGCCCAAGTCCTTCGAGAGCGCGAGGCGCAGCTCGGACCAGAAGACGCCGACGTCCGGATAACGCGCGAGCGGGCTCATCGCGAGCGCCTTCTGGAACACCTTCTCGGCGGCGTCTCCGAGGACGAGCCCGCGCTGTCGTGGCGTGCGTGGGTACGACGGATCGAGGACCTTCTGGAAGAACGCGCCGAGCGAGTCACCGTCGAACACAGGACGGTCGGTGACGACCTCCGAGAGGATCACCGCGAGCGACCACACGTCGGTGCTGCAAGCCACAGCGCCGATGCGTTCGTCGAACTGCTCCGGCGCTGCGTATGCGGGCGAGAAGATCCTCACGTTGGCGAGCGTCAACGCGCGCGGACCGAGCGCGAGCACCTCATCACGAACCACCTTCGCGACGCCGAAATCGAGCACCTTCATGCGCGGGCCCGTGCGCGTCTGCGCGATGTAGAGGTTGCCCGGGTTGAGGTCTCTGTGGATGACGCCTTGCGTGTGCGCATACGCGAGGCCGTCCGCGGCAGAGTCGAGCAATGAGAGCGCTTCGAAGAGCGCGCGTCCGCTCTTGCCTTCGTCACGCCGGACGTGAAGGTCCGCCGCGAGCGAGCGACCCTCCAGCCACTCGAGGACCATGTACGGGACCATCGTGCCCGTCGCCGGTGAGATCGCCGTGCCGCTCGCCATGCAGCGCACGATGTCGAGGTTGCCTTGCGACAGGCGATACAACAGGCGGCTCTCGTCGCGAAAGCGATGAATGAAGGACTCGACGACCTCCTTGCCGAGCGCCATCTCGATCTTCATGCACTTGAGCGCGATCGACTCGTCCAGGCCGACGTGCCTGCCTTGATAGACCGCGCTAAAGCCGCCCTCGCCCACGAGGCGATCGACGCGGTACTGCCCGTCCAGCACCTGACCGACCAAGCCGAACGGATCCGTGTACTCTGTCATGCGCGTTGCGACATCGGCCCTAGGTCGGCGCCGACGAGCCCCATTCGCTGAAGGAGCTTGAGCGCCTCCGCGCCGATGATGATCGACGCAGAGAGCCCTAGCGTGACCGCCCACTCGTAGCCGCCCATCGGGAACGTGCGGAACACGGGGCGGAGGCTCGGCACCAACACCGCGACGAGGTGAATGCCTGCGCTCAACACGACGGCGAGGACGAGCGGCTTGGATACGAACGGCCTCTGCGTGAACAAGGAGGTCGTGTTGCTCCGACAGTTGAACGCGTGGAACAGCGGAGACACCGCGAGCAGCGTGAACACTATCGATCGCGCGCCGACGGCGCCCTCGGGAACAGCGTCGATCGGCCAGTGCCATTCGTACGCGGCGATCGCGCACGACCCCATCCAGATGCCGACGACCGCGATGCCCAGATACTCGCGGCTGGTGAGCAGACCACTGCCGGCCTTGCGCGGAGGCTCAGCCATCTGCGAAGGATCTGGCGGGTCGATGCCGAGCGCGAGCGCTGGCAGGCCGTTGGTGACCAGGTTGATCCAGAGGATCATCAGCGGCGTGAGCGGCTGCACGTTCATGAACGATGCGGTGAACACAGCCACGAGGAGCCCCGCGTTGGACGAAAGCAAGAAGTAGATGAACTTCTGGATGTTCCGGTAGATGGCGCGACCCTCGCGCACCGCATCGACGATCGTGGCGAAGTTGTCGTCGGCGATCACCATGTCGGCGGCTTGGCGCGCGACGTCCGTGCCGTCCTTGCCCATGGCCACGCCGATGTGCGCCTCGCGCAGGGCCGGCGCGTCGTTCACGCCGTCTCCAGTCATCGCGACGACGTGCCCACGCGCCTTGAACGCCTTGACGATGCGGAGCTTCTGCTCGGCCGTGACGCGCGCGAAGACGCGAGCGAGATCCACCTTGTTGACGAGGTCACGCTCGCTCATCGCCTCGAGCTCCGACCCAGTGATCGCGAGCGCGTCTTGTTCCCACAACCCGAGCTCTTTCGCGATCGCGACAGCGGTGAGCTTGTGATCGCCCGTGATCATCACCGCGCGCACGCTGGCCTCGTGGCAGAGCCGAATGGCTTCTTTTACGCCCTCTCGCGGCGGATCAATCATGCCGACGAGGCCGACGAACGTGAGCTGCTCCTCCAACTCCACGCTCGGCCGATCCGCCGCGCTCTCGGGCGGATGGTCGTCGTCCGACTTGGGCGCCTCGCGCATCACGCGTCGAGCGACCGCGAGCACGCGCAGCGAGAGGTTGCTCATGCGCTCGCCTTCGAGGAGGAACTCCTGTCGCTTCTCTTCGTCGAGCGGGTGTTCGCCTTCGTCGGTCTCGTAGCGCGTGCACATCTTGACGAGCACGTCCGCGGACCCCTTCGTGTGCACGACCTCGCGACCATGCTCGTCGAGCGCGAGCACTGTCATGCGTTTGCGATCGCTGTCGAACGGGAGCTCCCTCAGGACCTGGACGTTCGGGCCAAGCGACTCACGCGGGACTCCGGCCTTCGCGGCAAGCGTCAAGAGCGCACCCTCGGTAGGGTCACCCACGACCTTCCATGTGTCGTCGTCTCGTCGTTCGAGCTGCGCGTTGTTGCAGAGCGCGATGCTCGCGAACAGATCCTTGAGTGTCTTGGTCGGCGTCTCGACCACCTCACCGTCGGGAGAGTGCACCTCACCGCGCGGATCGTAGCCAACGCCAGAGACCGTATACGTCTTGCCGGCAGCGTAGACCTCGCGCACCGTCATCTCGTTTTGCGTGAGGGTCCCGGTTTTGTCCGAGCAGATGACCGTCGCGGCGCCGAGCGTCTCCACCGCGGCGAGCTTGCGGATGATCGCGCCGCGTTTGGCCATGCGCTGCATCCCGAGCGCGAGCGTGATCGTGGTGATCGCGGGCAGACCCTCGGGGATCGCAGCGACCGCGAGGCTCACCGCCTCGAGTAACAGGGCGTTCCACGTGCGGTCACCCTTCATCATGCCGCGCACGAAGAGCAGCACGCTGAGCGCGAGGCACGTCCAGAGGATCTTCTTGCCGAACGCGTCGAGCTTCTCCTCGAGCGGTGTCTTCTGGTCTTTGCCCGCAGACTGGATGAGCGT
>JANYHY010000620.1 GCA_025362165.1 Myxococcales bacterium
GAAAATATCGGAAGCACAGCACTGGCGCGCCTTGGAAGCGATCGTCCACGTACTTCACGACGGCCTTGTAGCGCGCCTTTGGCTGCGGCTTGAGGCGCACCTGCTTCACGTAGCCGCTCGTCTTCACTTCGCACCACGGGGCCTTTGGCGAGTCTGGTGTGCAGTCCCTGTTCGAGCCGACGTGGTTGGGCATCTCCACGACGTGCAGCTCGTAACGCGGGAACGTGGTCGGGTCGTCTTTGGGATCGTACTTGGTCCACGCGAGCTGGATGAGCGATGCGTCCATCGGCGGCGGCACGTCGATGAACACCGCGGCCTCACCGCGATGCTCTTGATCATCGACAGCCTCTTCGCGCACCCCGTACGAGCCATACGCGTCGATCGTGAATTTCGCGAACTCCTCTTTGGGATCGACCGTGAGCGTCGTGAACGACCCCGGCGGGCGCGCGTCCAAGAACCAGTTTCGATCGGTGAGCGTGCCGCCTTGCACGACAACCGCACGTCCGTCGCACTCGATCGATTGACCTGGCTCGCCGAGGATTCGGTTGCCGCCTTCACCAGCCGCGCCGCTGACCTTGCACTTGACGGTGACCACCGGAGCGGCGCCGCAGCTGTCGGACGGATCACGTTGGAGGTGAATCGACACGTCGAGATCGCTCGTCGGCACCGTGACGACGTCCATCAGAAAGTCTTTCCCGGCCACACCCTTGCACTGCTGACCGGGCGTGCTCTCGTCGACATACACGTAGAGCGTGCGCTCCAACTTGATGACGCGTGAGATCTCGAGCGAGAGCGCGTCGCGATCTGGGCTGACGGCCACGATCGCCATGGTGGTCTTCCAGTCGATGGCCGGCGCGGGAGGCACCTTCGAGTGATCGGGGCGCGCCTCCTCCCAGAGCAAGAGCCACTCGTCTGGACTGTGGACGACGTAGTAGCCAGACTTCTGACCGGTGAAGCCCGCCACCGGCACGTGAGCGAGATCGTAGTCGAGCCCCACCTCGCGCACGACCTTGTCGCCCACCTTCGACTCATGAACGATCAGGCGGTTGACGGGCGTGCAAGACAAGAGGAGCCCCAGAGCTGTGACGATCGTGCGGCGTGACATTTGCCGCGAGAATACCGGAAATTGTCGTCGTCTACGACGAGCGACAACAGCTGAGTGGATTGGCCTTCGCCAGCCCCAATTGTCGTCGTCTACGACGAGCGCCAACAGCTGAGTGGATTGGCCTTCGCCAGCCCCAATTGTCGTCGTCTGCGACGAGCGACAACAGCTGAGTGGATTGGCCTTCGCCAGCCCCAATTGTCGTCGTCTACGACGAGCGACAACAGCTAACTCCCTATCGGTACGGAGCGTCAGCGCGTCGCTCACCGCGCGACAGGAGCACCCACTCGATGAGCGCCTCGAGGGCGGGCAAGAGGGTCCGCGGATCCTGCTGAAGGCCTGGACGAACGGCGACGAGGTGATCGGGCGTCGTCGCGTGCAAGTCGCCGAACAACGCGCGCGCGGCGCGGATCAGCTCGTGCGGCGTGTCAGAGGACAGCTCCTCTAGCGCTCGCGGAGACAACCACGCGTCACCAAGCGCGATGTCCAGCCATGTGCTCGGAGCCTCTGCCTCCCAATGCGTCGTGAGCGCCGCCGTGAACGAACGCTCCTCGCCACCAACAGTTCTGACGCCGCGCTTGATGCCGACGATCGCGGGAGAGTGGCCGAGCAGCAACGCGTCTTCTTCGCGCGCGGTCGCTATCCACGCGTCACGCATCGCCACGTCCTGTAGCGCGAACGGTAGCGCCTCGATCGCTCTCGCGATGCGCAGCGCGCGGCCCGGCAATGGCAACGCGGCTTCGAGCCACTCCTCTGCATTGTCCGTCTGCAAGCGCCTACGAAACGTGAGCCGGTGATCGGAGAGATTGAGCTCCTGTATGTCAGCGGGCAGCGCGAGGACCTCAGCCAGAAACGCGCGAAGAACATCCTCCGTCGGAACGCCGGGGTGGCGCGCGTGGGCGAGAGCGTAGTTGCCCGATAGCCACGCGGGCGTCGCCGGCGCCGCTGGAGTGAACAGACCGGCCGCGCGCGTGCGCAACCCAAGGTGGAGCGCTGGGAACTCGTACGACTCGAGCGCCGCGTAGTCCGAGCCGCGCGAACCGTCTTGGAGCCAGAACGAGACAAACGTTTCTTGGCCCTGAAACAACGCGGGAGGCGTCGCGGTGGGACGAGCCATTCTGCTCGCCAAGAATGCGGCGAGCGTCGCGAGGCGTGATTGACCGACTTGCTGCGGTGAGGCGTCGCCCGTCAACACGGAGCCGCGCGGCAACACGACGATCGGAATGGAGAACCGCAGCTTCGAGAAGATCCCTGCGTGGAGCGTGATCTCGAGACAAGCGAACAGATCGAGCGAGCGGTTCACGTTGTGCGGAGGTAGGACCCCAGTCGCTGGAAACGCGAACGGCACGCCCGCGCCACCGCGCAAGAGATCCGCTGCGACGTGCACGACGCCGGTGTTCGTCGCGCGACTCTCCCCACGGCCCATGTTGACGCGCGCGATGTGCTGCAGCGAGATCGTGACAGCGTCGAACTGCGCTGCGTGACCGGTGCGGAGCGCGATGGTGCCTTCGAGCGGTTGCCCTTGCACGACGAGGCTCGATGCCATCGTGACGTCGAGCGCGATGGCGTCGTGGAAGTTGGGTGGGCTGCGCACGGCGACGGTTCGACGTTCAGCTGTGAAAGGTCGTGGCGCGATCATGATCGACATCGCGGCCGTCGGATCGATCGCCCAGTCCACGTCGAGTCGGAGGTTGCAGCGATGAATCACTCCGCAATCGGCTCCGCTGTAGTTCACAGGTAGATCGCGCGGCAGCTCGAGCGAAAACGGATACTGATGTTCGCCAGGAGGCAGGCCGCCAGCCGGGAGCTTGCAATGCATCGGCGCGCTGAACATGGTCCGTTGGATCACCTGGCGGTTCTTGCCAGCGCCATAACCGGCCCACGCGATGCTCTCGAACCAGAGATCGAGGC
>JANYHY010000650.1 GCA_025362165.1 Myxococcales bacterium
CCGATCCACCTTCGCTCGAAGCGCGCTCGCTCTTCGGTGTAGCGGATGATCTGTGGAAATCGCAGCACTCCGTCTTCTCGACTCGCGAGCTCCCACATCGACTGCAGCTCTTGTTCGCTAGGTGCAATCGCGAAGACCCGCGCGAGCTGCGCCTTGAACGTGCGCGCCGAGTTCAGCCGCGCGAACGCTGGCCCGAGCGGCGACTTCAAGATGCGCTGTCCGATCGTCAGGCTCGCCATGTCGATGTGCACGCTGCCGTTCGTCAAGACGAGGCTCGCGAACTCGAAGGGGAGCGTCCCTCTTTGTTCGCGTGCGCACAGCTCGGTCGCCACGCTGGTGCCCATGTCGTGCGCCCACACGTGCGCGCGGCTGATTTTTGCTCGTTTCATCGCCTCGATGACGACGTCGGCCTGCTCGATCAGCGAGTAGCTGAAGCACTTGGGCTTGGACGAGAAGCCGAAGCCGAGGAGATCGAGCGTGATGACGCGCCGGTCTTCGCAGAGCGTGTCGAACACGCCAGCGAAGTCCCACGAAGAGGTCGGGAACCCGTGCAACAACAGCAGCGGGGTCGTGTCTGGTGTGGCGCTGTCCACGACGAACACCTCGTGCTCGAACGCGAGCCAGTCGATCGAGAATGTGGCTCCGCGTGCGCGCCACTCGGACGTGGAGATTGCGGCGGTCATGCGCCGACACTAACAGAGGCCAACCCATGTATAACGAGGGCATGCTCACCCTACCCGAGGCTCGCGCGCGCCTGCTCGCGCTCGCTCGCGCGCCCGTGGGTGAGGTGGTGCCGGTGCACGAGGCGGATGGTCGCGTGATCGCAGAGGACGTGCTCGCGCCCGCGGATCTGCCGGAGCTCGACGCGAGCATGATGGACGGCTACGCGGTGCGCGCTGCCGAGATCGCAGCGGGCGTGGAGCTCGCCGTGGTGGGTGAGTCCAAGACGGGCAAGCCGTGCGACGTCGCGCTCGCCGAGCGCACCGTTTGCCGCATCTTCACGGGAGCGGTGATCCCGAGCGGCGCGGACACGGTCGTGATGCAAGAGGAAGTCACGCGACGCGGCGCGGTCGCGGCGTTCTCCTCGAGCGCGCGAGCGGGTCAGCACATACGCAAGCGCGGTGAAGACCTGAAGAGCGGAGCGCTCGCGATCGCGCGCGGTACGAGGCTTGGCCCGGCGCACCTCTCGTTGGCGTGCTCGATGGAGCGCGAGCGGCTCACTGTCGCCAAGCGCCCACACGTCGTCGTGCTCGCGACGGGGGACGAGCTGCGTGATCCGGGCGCACCAAAGTCACCTGGCAGCATCGCAGAATCGAACGGAGTCGCGATCGCGACGATGGCCAGACGGTGCGGCGCGACCGTAGAGCTCGCTCCGCGCGTGAAGGACCAGCACGGCGAAGTAGAGGCGGCGATCACTCGCGCGCTTGAGAACTGCGATTTGTTGGTGACGATCGGCGGAGTCTCGGTAGGTGATCACGACCTCGTGAGACCCGCGCTCGAAGCCGCAGGCGTCACGCTCGACTTCTGGCGTGTGGCGATCAAACCTGGAAAACCGATCTGCGTGGGGAGCAAGGGCGCGCGCGTGGTCATCGGGCTCCCTGGAAACCCTGCGTCGGCGATGGTCACGTTCGCGCTGTTCGGCGTCCCGTTGTTGCGCGCGATGCAGGGTGACTGCGAGCCATGGCCCGCACCCGCGGTGATGACGCTCGCGCACGAGCACACGCGCAAGCCTGGACGCCTGGAGCTCGCGCGAGCACGTGCGACCGGCGCGGAGGTCGCCGTCGTCAAGCATCAAGCGAGCGGCTCTGCGCTCGGCGTCGCCGCAGCCAACGCGCTCATCGCGTTCGCCGCCGAGGTGACGCACGTCGAGCGAGGCGCGCTCGTGGACGTATTTCGATTCTCGGAGATCGGCCTTTGAAGAAGAAGCTGACGCACCTCTCGGAGCGCGGCGAGGCGCGCATGGTGGACGTGGGAGACAAGCCCGTCACCGAGCGAGTTGCAGTTGCCGAGGCGATCGTGACGATGCTCACGTCGACGTCGCGTGCACTCAAGGACGGCAGCACGCCAAAAGGCGACGTGCTCGCGACCGCACGTATCGCAGGGATCATGGCCGCCAAGCGCACTTCCGAGCTCGTGCCGCTGTGCCACGCGATAGCCCTCACGAGCGTCGTCATCGAGCTAGAGATCGGCGATGGCGAGGTCCGCATCACCTCGACCGTGCGCGCGAAGGACAAGACCGGCGTCGAGATGGAAGCTCTCACCGGCGCTTCGGTCGCCGCGCTGACGATCTACGACATGCTCAAGGCGATCGATCGCGCGATGACCTTTCGCGTCGCGCTCGCGAGCAAAGACGGAGGGCGCTCTGGGAGTTGGGCGAGAGTCGGCGCAGAGCGAGCGTCGCGGACGAATCGACGCTCATGATGGACCTCTCTTCGTTGCGCGCCGTGCTCGTCGCGGGCAAGGGCGGCGTCGGCAAGACGACAGTCACCGCTGGGCTCGCGCGCGCGGCGGCGGCCGCTGGCAAGCGAGTGCTGGCCGCGGAGGTCTCCTACGAGATCGACTCTCCCACGCCGCTCGCGGACGTGTTCGGCGTGCCGCACGCGAGCGAGGATCCGATCCGCGTCGAGCAAAACCTCTCGATCGCGCTGCTCACGCCGCACGCAGGTCACCTCCACTTCTTGCGAGATGCGCTGCCGATGCGCGTGCTCGCCGACGCGGCGATGAAGAGCGCCGCGATTCGACGCTTCTTGCTCGCGGCGCCCTCGCTCGCCGAGATGGGCGTGCTCTATCGAATCCTGGATCTGCTGCGCAAGCGCCGCTACGACGGCACGTTCGAGCATGATCTCTTGATCGTCGATCTCCCCGCGACGGGGCACGCGCTCGGCTTGGCGCAGGTCCCGAGCGCGATCTTGAAGGTGGTGACGCGCGGTCCGATCCACGACGCGGTCCTCGAGGGGCTGCGCTTGCTCACCGATCCCAAGCAGACAGGCACGCTGCTCGTCACGCTGCCAGAGACGTTGCCAGTGAGCGAGGCGATCGAGCTCGCGCGCGGCATCGGCGCGCACAAAATCCCGCTCGCGGGCGTGATCGTGAATCGCGTGCCGAACGATCCGTTCACCTCGGAGGAGCGAGAGGCGCTCCTCGCCATGCACATCGACAACGCCTCGATGCTCGGGGCGCGCTCGTTGCCGAGGATCGATCGCGCCAAAGAGTCGATCGCGCGATTGAAGCGAGAGCTTGGACATCCGCCGATCACTCTGCCGGAGGTGCTCGACGAGGCGCACCTCGAGGCGATGGTGTCCGAGGCGTTCGGCATCAGGAGATCTAGGTGAGGCGCGCGGACAACGCACCCTTCACGAGCGATCTCGTGCGCGACAAGCAGGTGATCGTTTGCTGCGGAGCGGGCGGCGTCGGCAAGACCACGACCGCTGCGGCGATCGGCCTGGCGGGCGCGATGGAAGGCCGGCGCGTGCTCGTGCTCACGATCGACCCTGCGCGCAGGCTCGCCGAGGCGATGGGGATCCCCGCAGGTGGGCCGACTCCGGCGCGCGTGCCGGCCGAGCTCGTGAAGGCGGGCGAGCTCTCTGCGTGGATGCTCGATCCTCGCGTGGTCTTCGAGGACA
>JANYHY010000655.1 GCA_025362165.1 Myxococcales bacterium
GAGAGCAGGCCGATCGCCTCTGGCGTGCCATCCGCAGAGGCCCGGGCGATTCCACGGAGTCGATCGTCAGCGTCGTTTTCCCCCAGCAACCGCTCCGCCATTCCGGCACCAAAGCGTTTGCGCAACGCGCGCGCCTCTTCGCCCGAACCGGGCGCCGAGGTGATCACTTGCTGAGGAGGTGGAGGTGGCTGAGGCTGCGCCAGCGCGGTCGCCGGGAGCAGCGCACAAGCGAGCGTCAGCGAAGCGAAGCGGGCTCTCATTTCTTCGCCGGTGGCAGCGGCGGGTTGGTCGGAGCCGCAGTGGCGGGCGGCAGCGGCGCGGTCGCAGGGGGCACGACCGGCGCGACGAGCAGCAAGAGGCCGAGCCCCGAGTCCGCCCCTGGTTGCCTCTTCACGGCCTCCCAGCTGACGGTCTCTGCCGCGCCGTCTCGGTGGGTCATCTGCGTGAGCGCGGTGACGAGGACGAGCGCGCGCTCGAGCGAGTCGTTCGCGTTGCCGGCAGATCGCGCGCCGATCGCGAGCGTCCACTCGTGACGGTGGTTGAGCTCAGTGGCGATCGCGCGAACCGTGGTCATGCTCGCCGCATCGATCGTCACGCCAGCGGTCGAGGTCACGAGCTTGATCGCGGTCGTCGTCTTGATCGTTCCCTTCTTGTCGTCGAACACGACGAGCGCCTTGCCGCCTTCATCCGGGCAGCCATCATCGTCCTTCACGCCATTCCAGACCTCGGCCGAGTCGGGGCACTGGTCTGCGTCGTTGAGGTAGGTGTCGCCGTCGCGATCTGGGCTCGGGCATCCGTTGAGCGCGGGATCCGTGGACGGCTCGCCCGCGACCTTGGGACACGCGTCCACCTTGTCCGGCACTCCGTCGGAGTCATCGTCCGGATCTGGACAACCATCGGCGTCTTCAAACCCGTCAGTGTCCTCCGGTTGGTCGGGGCACTTATCGGCGTAATCGGGGATGCCATCATTGTCTCTATCTGTGGTCGGACAACCGTTCTTCTTTGGGTCCTCGCTCTTGTCGCCTTTGAGCGTCGGGCACACGTCGACGTCATCGCCGACACCGTCACCGTCCGTGTCAGGCGCTGGGCACCCGTTTTTCTTGCGGTCTGAGCTCTTGACGCCCGCAACGTTCGGGCACGCGTCCTCACGATCGATGATGCCATCCTCGTCGTTGTCGATCTCCGGGCAGCCGTCGCTGTCCTCGAAACCGTCTTTGTCTTCGGGAATGTCTGGGCATTGATCGAGGTCGTCGGCGACGCCGTCGTGGTCTTTGTCGTGCTCGCGCGGAGCCCAGCCAGCGCCGGCGATCAGACGGAGCGTAGGCGCGCCGACCGCGGTGGTGAGGCTCGTCTCCGCGCCGACGTTCACGAACGCGTCTTGGTAGTGACCGAGGCCGATGCGATCCGACAACGAGACGAGCACTGGCGAGAGCTGCGCACTGCCAGGGTCTGCGTTCGTGTTGAACGGGAGGACCGGGCCCGCGGGCACCCAGCCGTGCGCGGCGAGCTCCCACTTCATACGGTTCTCGCGATCGATGTGGAAGACGTCTGGCTTGATCCAGACGCCCACGCTCCAAGGGATCTCTCCGCCGAACGTGACGCCGCCATTGCGCGCGTCGGGCCACGTCCGGTTCTCCGTGCGGAGCTTGTAACCGAGGCTGATTTGAGCCCCCGCGACCACGAGCGACCACTCAGCCAACGCGCGCAAGCTCACGGTCGCCGCGCCCTCGGACAAGAAGCTCGCGGTGTCTCCAGTGGGGACGCTCACCGCGCCGATCGCACCGATGCCCAAGCCGCCGTTCGGGTTGTCCACGATCGAGACCTTGCCAAAGATTGACAAGTCACCCATCGCCGTCGTGGACACGGGCGTGGCCGCGACGTTGCTCTTCAGACCTTCATCTCCGGTTTGGTAGAGCGAGATCGGCATCGATACGCCGACGGCTGCGCGAGAGCCGAGGCCCAGACCTGCGATGAGGTCCATGCCGACGTGGTGGGCGACCGGCCGCACCTTCACGTCTCCGCTGTCCGGTGCGCGCAGCGTGATCGGGAAGAGCGTGTAGTTCACGTACGTCCCGAGGTTCAACACGCCCGCGCCTTGCGTGGTGGTGGGTTCGAGGACGAGGCCTGCGCGCGGATCGCCCGACGGCCGCCATGTGCGCGCGTCGATCGAGGGCAGCTGTTGCGCCGAAGCCGAGTGCGCACCCACCCAACACGCCACGGCGAGCGAACTGCAAAGGACCCGACGAAGACCCAGCGACGGCATGAATGCGCCGAGGTTAGGACACGTGCGCATCACATGAAAGCGCCATATTCAGCGGCGTCCGTGGCCGACGGTTAGCTCCTAGCCGACCCTCCGGGTCGCTCGGACAAAACCTGAATTGATGCCGCCTACGGCGGACATCAACGGCCTTCGGCGTAGCGGAGGTGCCGTTGGCACGCCCCAATTGCTCGTGCCTTTGGCACGATCAATTCGTGATCGGATCGGTGGTGGCCGGCGCGACCTGTGCGATCGACACGATGGGCTCGTCGCGTGGACTCTCGCCCTGCTTGTCTCGCCAGCGACGGATCGCGCCACCGAGGATCTCGCCGATGAGCGCGCGGTACTCGAGCGCGGCACCGTTCGCGATGAGGCAGAGATCGCTGTAATCGGGCGTGAGCCCGGGGAGCGGGTTCACCTCGATCACGTAGATCTTCCCGGTCGAGGTGAGGCGTAGATCGACGCGCGCGACGTCCCTGCAGCCCAGCGCCGCGTAGGTCGATCTCGCGACGCGCTCCATCGCGCGGAGCTCGTCCTTGTCGAGCTTCGCAGGCACCTCGTAGCGAACGTGCCGCTGCCAGTCCTGCTTGCACGCGTAGTCGTAGACGGGTCGGTCTCCCGGGCGCAAGAACACGACCTCCATCGGAGGCAGCACGCGCGGCCGGCGATCACCGAGCAAGCCCACCGTGAACTCGCGACCGAAGATGTACTCCTCGACCAACGCGGGCTGCCCGTACTTTTCGATGATCTCTCGCGCCACCTCGCGCACCCCGACCTCGTCGTCGCATACGCTCTTGTGCGTGATGCCCTTGCTCGTCCCCTCCGCGTTGGGCTTGACGATCACTGGGTAGCGGAAGGTACGGAGCTTCTCGCGTCCGGTGAGGAGCACTTGGAACTCGGGCGTGTCGACGTCCTTGAGCAAGCGCTTGGAGAGACCTTTGTCCAGGCAGATGGAGAGCGTCGCAGAGTCGGATCCCGTGTATGGTACACCTATCAGCTCGCAGAGGCTCGGCACTTGCGCCTCGCGGTTGCGGCCTTGGATCCCCTCGGCGATGTTGAAGACCACGTCTACGCCGCTCGAGACGAGCGCGCGCGGAAAGTCGGGCGTCGCCTCGAGCGGGATCACCGTGTGACCGTGGCTCTCGATCGCGCTCTTGATCGCCTCGATGGTCTCGGGCGGATCGTACTCGGCCTCGCGATCGTCGCCTTCGCTCGAGCCGATGCGCTTCATGTTGAACGCGAGGCCAACTTTCAGCTGCGCGCGTCGCGCCTTCGGTCGAGGCTTGGTGCCATCGAGCGGACCTGCGAGGCCCGCGCGCAAGCACGCCGACCGCACCACGGTCGCGATCACTTGATCGTAGTCGAGGCCTTTGAGCTTGGCGGCGACCATGAGCGCGGAGTCTGGCTCGAAGCTCGGCAGCGCGGTCGCCGAGAGGAAATGCACCTCACCATCGCTCGACACGCGGAAATCGAGCGAGCCCATGTCGCGAATGCCGAGCGCCAAGAACGTGCGGTCCGCCAGCTCCATCGTCCGCGCGAGCGTGCGCTTCGGCAGGTTCGCGGGCCTTAGCGTGACCACGCCGGAGCCGTCATTGGCGAGCTTGAAATCGTAGATCGCGAACTGCCTCGGGAACGACGGATCCACGTGGATCTCTACGGGTGGGAGCGTGCCCACGCCATCGAGCTTGCTCACGCGCAAGTCCGTCCCCGCGACGTATCGCTCGAGCAACACACCGTCCGGATAGGTCTCGAGCAAATCGTCGAGCACGCGCCCGAGGTCCGTGGCGTCTTCCGCGACCGACTCTTGCGTGATGCCTTTGCTCGAGCCCTCGTAGTTCGGCTTCGCGATCACCGGATAGACGAGGTCGTCCAGGCCGCCGCCCAAGAGCGCCGCGCGCGTGACGAGGCGTGCTCGCGGGGAGGGCACGCCGTGTCCTGTGACGACCTTCTTGGTCAATGACTTGTCAAGCGTCACGCACAGCGAGTAGGCGTCCGAGCCTGTCGTGGGCAGGCTCATCTCC
>JANYHY010000657.1 GCA_025362165.1 Myxococcales bacterium
TCGAGCTGTTGGACGCATGCGGACCGCTGGCGTCTCGCAGCGCCGCGGGCCTGCCGATGCCAAGGATGTGTGGCGGTTGGTCACCGCCGAGGACGGACGCGGGCTCGATCTCGTTCTCGCCGAGCCTGTAGACCTGAAGCACCTCGTCGACCAACAACCCAACGAGCTCGTCTGTCTTGATGTCGACAAGGAGGATGCGCGTGCGTACGTCGTGGCTGCTCTCCGCGAGGCCGAGGCGGCGTCGCGCGTCCACGATCGTTACGAGGCGCCCGCGCACGCTCACGACTCCGACGACCGAGCGCGGCGCGCGAGGCACTTCGGTGATCGGCGGTGGACGGAGGATCTCCGCGACCATCGAGATGCGCACGCCGTAGCTGTCTCCCGCGAGCCGGAACGCGAGGTACTCGACGCGCTGCGCGTCGCGTACGCGTGAGGCAGAGCGTTTGTTGCGGCGAGCGAGATCCGTCACGACGCGCTCCCGAGCGTGAGTGTGCGCATCTCGAGGCTCGTCGAAAGGACCTCTTCGATGAGCGCGGCCACGTCGAGCACCAACGCCACGCGCTGGTCTCCGAGCTCTGTGGCGCCGGCAAATCCACGCACCTTCGAGAGCGACTTACCGAGCGCCTTGATGACGATGTCCTGCTGGCCGACGAGGCGATCCACGACGAAGCCGATGCGACGCTCGCCGACCGACGCGATGACGACGAAGCCACTGCGACGCGCCATTCTCCGCGAAGAGAGAGCATCCGTGTCGTGCCCGAAGTGCTTGCGGAGTCTGCACACCGGGAGTGTGGCGCCGCGCTGGGTCATCACCTCGCGACCTTCGAACGAGCGCACGAGCCCCTCGTCGAAGGCGATGGCCTCTTCAATGCTCGTGAGCGGAACGGCGTACGTGCGGCCGCCCACCTCCACCATGAGCACGCTGATGATCGCGAGCGTGATCGGCAAGGTGATCGTCATCTTGGTGCCGATGCCGACCTCGCTCGAGATGTCGACGATGCCGCCCAGCTTGGCGATGTTCGTCTTGACGACGTCCATACCGACACCGCGGCCCGACGTGCCGGTCGCGACGTCTCGCGTGGTGAAGCCAGGTCTGAACACGAGGCTCAAGATCTCGCGCTGCGGCAGCTCCTTCACCTCTTCGGCCGTGAGCATCCCGAGCCGTATCGCTGCGGTCGCGATGCGCTCGAGGTCCATGCCGCGCCCGTCGTCCTCTACCTCGATCACGACCTGGTTGCCCTTCTGGAACGCGTTGACGGCGATCGTGCCCACGGGCGGTTTTCCGACCTGGACGCGCTCTTCACGCGTCTCGATCGCGTGATCGATCGAGTTGCGGATCATGTGCATCAGCGGGTCGCTGAGCTCCTCGACGATGAGCTTGTCGATCTCGGTCTCCGCGCCCGTGATGACGAGGTTCACCTGTTTGTCGTGCTCGCGCGAGATCTGGCGAACGATGCGCGCGAGCTTGTCGAACGCCTGGCCCAGCGGGACCATGCGGACCTCGAGGATGCCGCTCTGCATCTGACCGAGGTGTCGCTCGAACGTCCGGTGGAGGCGTTGCAGCTCCGCGGAGAGGTCTCGCATGCCGGGTCGCGCGCGCACCTTCTCGATGATCTCGAACATCGCCGTGCGCACGATCGCGAGCTCGCCGACGATGTTCATCAGGTGATCGAGCTTGCGGATGTCGACGCGCACCGTCTGGCTCACGCTCCGGAGCGAGACGTCTCTGTCGGCCGGCGGCGCGATCGATTGTGGCGCGATTGAAGGCGCGCGCACGTGCGCCATCGACGTGTGAGCCTCCACGTCGAAGCCAGCGACGGGAATGCTCGGGAACTCGCTCGGCATCGCGCGCGTCGGCGGCATGGGTGCGGGCATCGCGGGTGAGCTCGCGCGCGACGATCTCCGCGGCACCTCCTCGATCTGGAGATCGTGGGCCTCGATCGCGGCCTTCAGCAAGGCGATCGACTCACGGCTCGCGATCAAGATCTCGAGCTCGAGCGTGTCGCCGTCGCTCGCGTCCCCCGTCGGCAAGTACGTGATGATCTCGCCGTGTGACCGCGTCTTCGACTTGAGCTCATCCAGCGCAGTGTCGATCGTCGCGAGCGAAAAGCGCACGCGCATCTTGTAGAGGCGAAACCCAGACTGGATGTTCGTGCGGAGCCTGTGCTCTTCATACTCGGTGAGCACGCCGAGCAAGCCCGGGTCGAGCTCGTATTGAACGACCGGATTGGCTCCTGCCGCGCTACCGCGCTGCGTGATGTGACCAAGCGCGTTCAGCAGCGCGCGCACCTCGACGGTCGGCTCTGGGAGATCTCCGCGCTCGGAGGCGAGCAGCTTGGAGTAGAGATCGACCGCGCGGAACACCAGATCGAGCACCTCCGACGAGAGCTCGATCCTCCCGAGCCGCAGCTCGTCCAGGACGTCTTCGAGCTCGTGCGAGAGGCCGCTCATCAGCGCAGCGCCAAAGAGGCCGCTCAGGCCCTTCAGCGTATGCACTGCGCGAAACACGTCGTTGATCAGCTCTGGATCGTTGCGTCCAGTCTTCAGGTTCTCGTCGATCGCGAGGAGATCGCGGCCGAGTCCATCCACGAGCTCTTGGGCCTCCGGGAAGAAGTCCTCGCGCGCGCGATCGATCGGCCCGCGCCCGCTGCCACCGCCCTGATCGGTCATTTCGACGCCTTGCCCTTGAGCACCGCCCCTACCGTGTCGCGCAGCTGGTCCGCGGTGAAGGGCTTCGGCAAGTAGCCGTTCGCGCCGAGCGTGAGGCCGCGCTCGACGTCACGCTCGGTGTGCTGCGTGGACACGATGAGGAGCGGCGTCGTCTTGTGGTGCTCGCTCTTGCGCACGAAGCGAATGAGCTCGAGCCCGTTGATGTCGCCCATGTTGATGTCGGTGATGATCAGATCATAGGGCCCGCGCGGGAGCTGCCGCATGGCTTCGAAGCCGCTCGAGGCCTCGGTGACCGCGCACGCGCCGATCGCGTCGACGGTGGCGCCGTCCTCCAGGATCGCGCGGATGTACGCGCGCATCGATCCGCTGTCTTCGACGACGAGAACCTTGGGCATCGCCTGCTTGCCAGCCTACTACGTTGCGCAACAATCCGCGCCAGATTGCGGTGAGCCACGCTCGCGTGGCATCCTTGATCGGAGATGGCCCTCGCTCCGCCGAAGACCGCTGCTGCGCTCGTCATCGGCAACGAGCTCCTGAGCGGAAAGGTCGAGGAGCAGAACCTCGTCGTCTTGGCGAGAGCCCTTCGCGGCGTCGGGATCGCGCTGCGGCGCGTCGTCATGGTGACCGACGACGTCGACCTCATCGCCGCCGAAATCCGCGCGCTATCGTCTGCGCACGATTGGTTGTTCACGTCCGGCGGAGTTGGGCCGACGCACGACGACGTCACCATCGAGGCGGCCGCAAAGGCGTTCGGCGTTCGCGTCACGACCGACCCGGACGTCCTCGCGATGATTCGTGCATATTACAAGGAACGGTTCACCGAAGGGCACCAGCGCATGGCGCTCATGCCAGAAGGCGCCACGCTCGAGACCTCGCCCGAGGTGCGATGGCCGACGATTCGCATCAAGAACACCTGGCTCATGCCCGGCGTACCCGAGGTCTTTCGCATGAAGATCCCGGTCCTCTTGTCGCGCGTCGGCGGAGGCGTCGCGTTCGTCTCGACCGCGGTCTACACGAAGATGGATGAGGGCGTGCTCAAGCCGCTGCTCGATCGGGTCGTCGCCGAGTTTCCGGACGTGGACGTCGGGTCGTACCCCAAGTGGGCAGACCCGACGTACAAGACCAAGCTCACGTTCGACGGTCGAGAGGCCGCGCGAGTCCACGCCGCGCGTGACGCGTTCGTCGCGACGCTGCCGGAGGGCGAGCCGCAGCGCGTCGAGTGATCACGCAGACGGTGTCGAGTTCTCCGCTTGTTTCTCTAGGTTTTTCTGCACGACCTCGAGCGCGCGCGCCGCGTGAGACAGCGTGCGTGCGCTCGTCAACAGAGCCATACGACCGACCTTGAGCCCATAAGCAGCCCAAGCCTCGCCGATGTCGAACACGGCGTCGACGATCGTCTCCGCGGCCTCTGTCTTGGTGGTGTCGTCGACGACGTGCGCCTGCGCGGTCTCTTTGGTTTGCTCGTTCATGACTTGTTCTCCTCTTTGTTCTCGATGTTGGGTTTAGGAATGCACGCGGCGCACGCGAGGATTCGCGGCGCTGGGCGCGCGTTTGCGAGAGGGTCCATGAGACCGATGAATGCACGCGTGCCCGCGTCGAGCCGAGTGCTGCACTTGCTGCACTGCGCGGGTTGCGCGAGCGTGACCTCTTGGAACGCGAACACGCGCGCGAGCGGATCCTCTCGCTGCACGCGCTGCTTGAACTTCACGCGCTCATGCTCGATCGACTCGGCGGCTCTACGCAGCCGCTCCTCGACGTTGTTGGTCGCGACGTCGGCGACTTGAAGCGCGTCTTCCAAGATGGTGCGCACCAAGTTCGAGACGGGCACGCGCAGGTTGTCCGCGAAGCGCTTGAGCTCCTGCTCGAGCACCGCTGGGACGCGCGTGTGCAAAACGCGTTCTTTTTTGTCAGAGGACTTCTCCTCACTCATCGAGATAGGCTCTTCG
>JANYHY010000658.1 GCA_025362165.1 Myxococcales bacterium
CCGCTACCGCTCCGCCGGTCGCCGACGGTGTCCCTGTCCCTGATGCCTCTGGTTTGCCCGCGCGCGACGCGGTGCGCGCGCTCGCCGCTGCTGGCCTCGTCCCCGAGATCGAAGGGACCGGAAAGGTCGTACGGCAGTCTCCGGCGATCGGCGCGATGGTCGCGAAGGGCACGACAGTGCGCATCGTGCTCGAGCCTTCGTCATGACCGTTGGAGGGGCGACCCTCGATGACGTCGTCTCCGAGCATGGCCTCACGCTCTTCGAGCTCGTTCGCGAGCTCGGCAACGCGACCGTCCACGGCGACTCGCGCGCGCGCGTGTTCGGCGTGCACCATGACTCTCGCCGCATAAAAAAGGGCGATTTGTTCGTCGCGCGCAAGGGCACGACGACAGACGGCACGCGCTTCGTCAGCGCGGCGGTCGCGAACGGCGCTAGCGCAGTGCTCGCACAACGCAACACGATCGCGACCGCCACGGTGCCGGTGATCGAGGTCGACGACATCGTCGATGGTCTCGCGCTCGCGTCTGCCGCGGTCTACGAGCACCCGTCGTTCGGCCTCGAAACCATCGGCGTGACAGGCACGAACGGAAAGACGACGACGACACACTTGATCGCAAGCGCGATCGACGGCGCGCTCTCCGGCCAGAAATGCGGGCTGATCGGCACAGTCGGCTTCAAGTTCAAGGACCTCACGGTGGAGCCCACACTGACGACGCCAGAGGCCGACGAGCTCGCGCGCGCGATGCTGGCCATGCGGCGGCGCGGCGCGACACACGTCGCGATGGAGGTCTCGAGCATCGCCCTCTCGTTGGGCCGCGCGCGCGCCGTTCGCTTCCAAGCGGCCGCGTTCACCAATCTCACGCAGGACCACCTCGACTTCCACGGCACGATGAACGAGTACGGCGAGGCGAAGAGCAAGCTCTTCACTTCGTGCTCGCCGGGCGTCGCGGTGATCTGCACTGACGGAGATTTCGGGCGTGATTTGGCTGATCGCGTACACACACGCGTCCTGCGGGTCAGCGCGAAGATCGGCACCGACGCAGACGTAGTGCCTACCCAGCTGTCTCTGACCGCGCGCGGAATCGAAGCGACCGTTCGGACGCCGCAGGGTCTCCTTCCGCTGCGCTCACCTCTCGTAGGAGCGCACAACGTCGAGAACCTGACGGTCGCGCTCGGCGTGGTGTGCGCGCTCGGCGTCGACGCTCGCATGGCAGCGGACGCGTTGGCGAACGAGCTCGGCGCGCCCGGTCGCCTGGAGCGTTGTGACACCAGCGCAGACGACATCACCGTGTTCGTCGACTACGCGCACACCCCCGATGCGCTCGCACGCGTGCTCGACGCAGCGCGAACCGTGGCTACAAATAGGGTGATTTGCGTCTTTGGTTGCGGAGGCGATCGCGACCCGACCAAGCGCGCGCCGATGGGAGATGCCGTGGCGAAGCGCGCAGACCTCTCGGTGATCACGAGCGACAATCCGCGCACTGAAGATCCCGCGGCGATCGCGGCGCCGATCGAGGCCGCGGCGCGCGCGACCGGGAGACCGTACGAGCTCGAGCTCGATCGCGCAGTCGCGATCGCGCGAACCATCGCCAACGCAGAGCCAGGTGATCTCGTGATCATCGCCGGCAAGGGTCACGAGGACTACCAAATCATCGGCACCTCGAAGCGACACTTCGACGATCGAGAGCAAGCCAAGCATGCGCTCGCAAGGAGACGCGGGAGCAAGTGATGGCGACGCCGCTCCCAAAAAACAGGGCGATCGTGAGCGCGTGGGATTTCGCGGGCGACGCTGACGTGCGCCTCCGCGGCGACGGGAAAGTCGCGCACGGCGTCGTCATCGACTCGCGCCTTGTCACTGCCGGCTGCGCGTTCTTCGCGATCAAAGGCGAGACGTTCGACGGCAACGACTTCGTTCAGCGCGCGATCGACGCGGGCGCTGCCTTGGTCGTCACCGAGCGCGACATTCGGAGTGACGCCGCAGATGTGGTCGTGGTGCGTGACTCGCTGGACGCGCTCGGACGTGCGGCGTCCAATCACCTCGCGTCGTGGCGTCGCGCGCGCGCCGGCCTCGACCCTGCTGCAACGATCGTGATCACTGGCAGCGCGGGCAAGACGACCACCAAGCAAATCGCAGCTGCGCTCGCGAGCCCACTCGGCGAGACGTGCAGCACGCCGGGCAACCTCAACAACCGAGTCGGCCTGCCGATGGTCGCGTTGACCCTCGAGCCGCAGCACCGCTGGGCCATTTTGGAGGCTGGAATGAGCCTCCGCGGAGAGATCGAAGCTCTGGCGGCGATTGCCCGCCCTGACGTCGCCGTCGTCACCAACATCGGCGTCGCGCACGCGGAAGGTGTCGGCGGCTCGCGAGCGGACGTCGCGCGCGAAAAAGGTGCACTATACATGAATCTCGGCGGCGACGGCTGTGCGGTCGTGAACGCGGATGACGACGCGGCGATGGCTCAGCTTCGCCGTTCGCGCGCCCGACGTGCGCTGACGTTCGGAAGATCGCCTGCGGACTACCGCCTCCTCTCCATCGCGAGCCGCGGCTTGGACGGTGCGCGCATCACGTACGAGCGTCCGTGCGAGGTCTGCGCCTCTCCACGCGCGAAGGAGACGCTCGAGGT
>JANYHY010000729.1 GCA_025362165.1 Myxococcales bacterium
CGAGGAACCCACCGCCAGAGCCGTCAATCGCGACCGCGTCGGCGACGGTGTCTTCCACGCCAGTCGAGTTCGCCGCGATGGGGCGCTTACGATTGATGAGGTGTCCCTTGTCATCATTGTGCGCGTTGTACTTGCTGAACACCGGCTCGTTCGCCATGGGCGGGCAGATGGGCTGACCACCCGTCGACTCGGCGCCACCTCCGCCGAGCGACGAGGTCACGAGGCCGATGTGCAAGTCGTAGACGGCCGGAAACTCGTCCTTCGACGGGTCCGGGCACTTGAGGTCCGCGCCGCGCGCGACGATCTTCGGGTTCTTCGGATCCACCGAAGAATCGAGGCAGTTCGGCACGAGCAAGCGGCCGATCAAGTCCGGCACGGCGTCCTTCAAGAGCGCCTGCTTGTCGCCCATCGATCGAGAGTTGTCGATGGCGAACAAGAGGTCGACCTTGTCGACCGCGTTCTGCTTGACGACGGTCGTGAAGTTCGTCTTCGTCGTCGGCTGCAAGCCCGCGACGGGACGAGTCAAACATCCGCCCGCGCCAATGCTCACGGCGACGGCCGCCAAGGCGAACGCGCCTCGAACCAACCGTGAGACTCCGGACCTTCCAGAGTGTTGCTTGTTATCCATGTTCAGCTCCTCAGATGTGATGCGGGCCAGTTTTGAGTCTGGGGTCGTTGAGTCAGATCAACTGCCCGCACCGGGGCAGAAGTCATCACCTAATAAAGCACAGCCTGGGCCATGAAGGAAAACACCATTTTCACGGCGTTTGCGGGGTCGAGGTGGGATACGGAGCGCCAACCCCGTTGGCAGGGAGCAAAGCTTGGTGACGTTATCTCAGGGCTTTCTTCAAGGCTTCGACATGCTTTTTGCGGACGCCGGGCACCGCCAGCAGCTGCTCCTCGGTCGCCGCTTGGATGGCTGCGACGCTTCCTAATGTGATGAGCAGCGACTTCTTGATCACCGGTCCGATGCCGGGCACGTCATCCAGCGCGGACTTGAACCTCTTCTGTTTGGCCTGTCGCTTGCGCGCGAAGTTCGAGAACCGATGCGCCTCGTCTCTCACGCGCGCCAAGAAGAACAGGCTCGCCGAGTGACTCTTGAGGGGTATCGGGTTCTTCTGGCCGGGCAAGTAGACGCGATCGACGAGCGTGTCGCCCACGAGGTTCTCCTTCTCTTTCGCGAGCGCCACGATCGGCAACGAGTGCAACCCGAGATCGCGAGCCGCCGCCAAGGCGACCGCCAATTGACCACGACCGCCGTCGACCACGAACAAGTCCGGTAAGTCCCAGTCACCGTCTTGCCCCTCCGACGCAGGCCCCTCTGGGTACGAGACGGCGCTCTCGATCGTCGCTTCCGCTGCCTTCACGCCTCTACGGAAGCGGCGCGCGAGCACTTCGTACATCGCTCCGTAATCGTCATTGAAGCCGACATAATCGTCATCCCCCGCCTCGATCGGGGCGCCCATTCGCGCGACGCCTTTGACGTTGAAGCTTCGATATCGCTTCTTGTCTGGAGTGCCGTCCTTCAAAGCGACTATCGCGCCGACTGTGTTGGCTCCACCCAAATGCGATATGTCGCAGCACTCGATTCGCCGTGGGATAGTTGGCAATCGCAGGCGCTCTTGCAGTTGAGCCAATCGGTCTTCCACGTCGTCGCTCGTGCGCTGCTTCTCGATGAAAGAGTGGCGCGCGTTGTCCGTGGCGAGCGACATCAAATGCGCTTTGTCGCCGCGCTGCGGCTGCGTGATAATGACGCGCTTTCCCCGGCGCTCGGTGAGCCACTCGGCGACGCCGTCAACGCCCTCGAACAAACAAGGCACGAGTATTTCTTGAGGAACCGCGACGTCGGGCGCGCCCTCGAACGCGTCTCTCGCGTAGTGCTGCGTGAGGAACGCGCCGACGATCTCGTCGTCGGGGAGGTCCGCGTTCTTGAGCGCGAACGTCGGCACATCCGCCAGTTTCCCTGCGCGAACGCAGAGCAGCGCGATCTCCACGAGGTCTCCTTCGCGGTAGAGGCCAATCACGTCGCGGTCCTCTCCGTCGTTCGACACGACGCGCTGCTCTTCGCGCGCCGCTTCGATCGCGCGCAGCTGATCGCGATAGACGGCGGCGAGCTCGAAGCGCATCGCGCGCGCTGCGTCTTTCATGCGCTGGTCTAGCTCGCGCGAGAGCTCGTCATGCCGCCCCTCGAGGAACCACGCCACGGCGCGCACTTGTTCCGAATACCAAATAGGGTCCACCTCCAGCACGCAAGGCGCTGGGCATCTCTTGATTTGATATTGCAGACACGGCCTGCGCCGAGACGCTAATTCGATATCGCCGCAAGTCCTTAGTTGGAAGTGCTTGTTCACCAAATGCAGAGTCCGGCGCGCTGCTGTCGCGGAGTGATAAGGGCCAAAGTACTTCGACGCCTTGTCCGGTTTGCGTGATTGAGGTGCCTCTTCTTTGCCTCTGTGCATGCGCTCGATCTCGAGGCGCGGCCACGCGTGCCCTTGAGTGAGCTTCATGAGGATGAAGCTCTTGTCGTCGCGCAGCTTGACGTTGAATTTCGGCTGGTGCTTCTTGACGAGGTTGTCCTCGAGGATCGCCGCCTCCTTCTCGTTGGCGGTGACGATCGTGTCGAGATCCCCGATGGTCTTCGGCAAGAAGGGGATGAACTGCCGAACGTCGCCGCTCGAGTCTTGGAAGTAGCTCCGCACGCGGCTGCGCAGGCTCTTGGCCTTGCCGATGTAGACGATGACGCCCTTTTTGTCCTTGAACAGGTACACGCCGGGCGACGCCGGAAGGCTGTCGATTTTCTGTGTCACGATCTCGGGCAGCACGACGACACCATAGTACCCAAGCACAACATTGATGCCGCCTTCGGCGGACATCAACGGCCTTCGGCGAGTTGAGGTGCCGTTGGCACGCCCCAATTGGTGCGTGGGTCGAACGGTGGTCAACACTCGATGCGTCCTACCCGTCTCTTCTCGGTCCTGCTGCTGCTGACGTGTGTCGCGCTCGCCTCAGGTGCCCGCGTCTCGAGCGCGGATCCTCCGGCAAAGCCGCCTCCGATCACTCGCGTGTGGATCAGCAAGAGCGCTCACGAGCTCAAGCTGTTCGCGGGCGATCAAGAGATCAAGAGCTACAAGGTCGCGATCGGCCCTGGCGGTCCGGGTCCGAAGTGGCGTGAGGGGGACAAGGTGACGCCCGTCGGGCACTACCACATCACGATGCACCAACCGTCGCAGTTCAAAATCTTCTTGCGGCTCGACTACCCGACCGCGGCCGACTGGGTGCGCTTCAACGACGCGAAGAAGAAGGGTGAGCTACCCGACAAAGCGACGATCGGCGGTGACATCGGCATCCACGGCACTGGCAATCCCGCTTGGGACGGCGTCCACAAACAAACCGACTGGACCTGGGGCTGCGTCGCGCTGGACAACGACGAGATCGCCGAGATCGCCAGCATGGTCAAGGACGGCACCCCAGTAGACATAGAGGATTAGGGCTCCACGCTAATGCGTAACATCGATTAGGGCACTACAGACTGAGTGCGGAACTTCAGGGTCCGATCGCTCGTGCCTATGTTGCGGACGAAGAGGCCTACGAAGGAGCCGAAGAGCTGGTCGCTAGGGCCGATGTTCGTGGACCCTGTGGGGCGGCTGACCCATTGGCGCATTTGATTGAGCATGTCTGGGCTAATCGGATTAACGTCGACGATGACTCCCAAGTAGTACGGAGTGCCCGTGGTCAATTGAGACTTCTCCACGACGATCAGATCGCGCACCTCTGTGCACTTGCGGATCGCCGCTTCGGTCGAGATCGCCGCGCCGTCGCTGTCTCCACCAGGACCGGTGATCTTGATTCGATAGACCTCGTCCCACAGATCATAGGTGACTTTGCACGTCCGCACGGCGAGCGCGACGGGCACGTCGCTTCCCTCTGGAAAGACGTACGCGCGCATCGCGATGACCGTCGGCAGGCCGCTCGAGAGCTTCGTGGCGAGCGAGGTATCCATCACGTCGCGGAACGAGAGGCTCGCGCGCAACAAGCCATGATCCCAGGCATAGTTCGCTTGCCGTGAAGGCAATTTCGCAGCCGCTACGGGCGGATCATCGGCCGCCGCGCTCGACGCCAAGAGGCCGACGGCGAGAGTCAACGACAAGACCAATGCGCCCCTCATTGCGGCGACTCCCTGAGCGGGATGAAGCCGAGCAGCGTAGAGAGTCCGATCGTCACGCCGCCGAGAGCGGTGGACGCGCGCATTCCCAAGTTGAACGTGAAGTCGATTGGCACTTTGCGCAGGCCGTCATAGCCGCGCGCCGGATGCGTGAGGTCGATGAGCCCCGCGACTCCATAGAGCCCAAGTGAGCCGAACAGGTCGACTCCGTAGATCGCGCGCTGCCCGCGATAGAGCGGTATTCGATATTCGGCAGAGACCTTCGCTGCGTAGTCGCCAGATCGAACTTCGCCTATCGCGTTGGAGAAGAAGTTGGGCGGCGGGCGGCGATCAAAGTTGAGATCGAGCACACGATCGGGCAGCAAATCGGTGAAGTCGCCCACGTAGAAGCGCTCGAAGAGAGGCGCGCGTCCGACGATCGCTCCGCCAGTGAGCTCGAGCTTGAGCACGTGTTGTTTGGGGAGCTCGAACCAGGACGCGAGGCGAGTCTGCAATTTGAAGAAGGGATAGTCACTGCCAAGTATGGCTGGCGCGAGATCCGACACCAACGTGAAGTAGGTGCCGCGCGTGGTGAGGAAGGGGTCGTCGCGCGTGTCGTGGACGAGCGTCGCGCGCAAGTCGGAGAGCGTCGAGCCGTTGCGGTCTAGGTGAAAGTCGATCGGCTCGATGTCGAGCCCTCGCTTGTGACTCGCAGCGAGCGGGAGCGACGCGTCGATGCGCTCGAGGCGATAGTCCACGAACAATCGAGAAGAGGTCCCGAGATCGTGACCCACACCGACGAGCCCTCCGAATCGTTCGTACAGCGCGACCGCGAAGTCCTGAACGGGCTGCTGCGGATCGTCGACGAGCACGTCTCGATTGCCGAAGAAGTCGCGCGCGTGGTTGTACAGCAGCTGCGTCTCTACGGTCCACGAAGTGCCTAGAAACTGGGGGTCTGCGAAGCGTGCGCGGAGGGCGAGCTGACGATCCGCGAGCGCGACGGCGCCTCCGACCGTGATGCCTGTGCCGGCGAGGTTGTTCTCGGAGACGTCGAGCCCACCGAACGCGGTGAGCGGCCGCGCTGCGCCGTTCGGCTCCGCGTCGGACGAGAGCCCTAACCAGAGATCGTTGACGACGACCGTGTTTCGCTCGCGCACGTGCACGACGAGGATCGCCGTCCCTCTTCGCGAGCCCTTCTTGAGCGAGAGCTCGACCACGCGAAAGAATCCGGTGCCGAGGAGCCGGAAGCGCGTCAGATCGAGCGCGCGATCGTCGACGTCAAGTGTGTCTCCAGCGTGGAATGGCACATAGCGAAGCACCACGCGCGTGAGTGTGGTCGTGTTGCCAACAACCTCGACGCCCTCGAGCACGTAGCGCAAGCCCACTTTCCCAGGCACGCGCGCCGTTCCGTCGGCGTCTGCGTCTTCAGTTGCGGGTTGCTGCTGTTCGGGGCCTCCCACCGGCGTGCCGACGCTCGGTGTTGGAGGAGTGGGCGGTGTGTTGTCGATCGGCGGCGGATCCGGCGGTCCTTCGGAGGTGATCCCTTCTTTGCCTCCCCAAGTCTTCAGTGGTTCGGCCTGTGCTGACGAGACCACAAGAGCCGCGCCGAGCAAGCAAACGCACACCTTCAACCGACAAGCCACCGCCAAGCAGCGTACTACGCCGACGTAGCCACCGCTCGCTCGACCAACGCCTTGTGACGCGCTTCGATTCGCATCACTGCTTCATGGCGTCGGGCTGCGCCTCGGGCAGCGCCGCCTGACCCGCCTTGCTGGCGGCGGCTGCATCGGCGGCTGCGATGATGCGAGGGAACTTTGCGGCTTCCACGCCGAAGCGGAGCGCGCTGTAGACCTGCGGCACGACGAACAGATCGGCCGTCGTGATCGTGTCGCCGTAGGCGTACTTGCCCTTCACACCGAGCGCTTCGTTCGCCGCCATCATCCGCTCGAGCGCTTCGAGTCCTCGTTCGTTGAAGTAGCGCGCCCACGCGGTGCGCTCCTTCTGATCGCTCGTATGGCGCTCGAGCACGCTGAGGTTCTGCAGCGGCTGCGTGCCCGCGTTCACGACCTCCACCATCGCGCGCACGCGAGCACGGTGCCAAGGATCGCGTGGCATGAGCGGCGGCTCGGGGAAGAGCTCGTCGATGAGCTCGATCATCGCGACCGACTCGTTGACCGTGCGGCCGTCGATCTCGAGGCACGGGACATAGCCGGTCGGCGAGCGATGCACGTGCGACGTGTCGCGTTGCTCCTTCTCCAGCAGGTTCACGGCCACGTAGCGATACGCGAGGCCTTTGTAGGCGAGCGCGAAGCGCACGCGGTACGACGACGACGAGCGCCAGTAGTTGTACAGGACGATGTCCGCCATGACGCCAAGGCGTATCACGACCGAGCGCGCGGAGCAGAACGCTGTATGTGGACGCGCAGCCTCCCGTGCGTTTCACGTTCGTGACGCGGCGCGCAGTGCGAAGGGCGTGTCGCGCCAACGCTTGCGGGGTCAAACGTTGCCTTGTGGATGCGTGAGGGATGCATGCATGCACCCCGCAACAATCGTGGTCCTTTGTTCGATCGCGCCTGTGGACAAGTCGTGTGCAAGTGGCCCTGTGGAGAGCTTGTGTCCACCTGGCTAACAGATGAGATCGCAGCGCCTTTGCAACGGATTTGTGACGCAAGCGTAGGCAACGAGCTCAACCGCAAGAGCGTTTAGCTCGCTAGCTCCGCCGGTAAATTGGCGAACAACACGGTGCTCGCCTGCGGGCCCTTGTCGCCCACCTCTTCGACGAAGCGAACCTGCGCCCGATCGAGAGCCGAGCGAAATGGTCTCGCCTATCCCGTCGACTGCTGAATCAATTGGGTGTGGTGCCGACGGTGACTGGGTTCGGCTTCCAAACCCATTTGTCCAGCAGTACGGATGAGTCGTAATACTGGTCGCCTGTGTCCCAAATGATGAAGTCGATCGTCAGCGTCTCGCCAGGACTCGCCGGTGCGGTCGTCTTCAGCCATCCCGTCATTCCGCCGCCGGTCTGATTGGACTTTTGGCACGCATAGGGGTTCAGCTTGTCGTCCAGATCGTAGAAGCCAGTCCCCATCAAGTCTGCGGTGCCGCCGCCGCACGCAGCGGTGCCAGGCGTCGCTTGCGGTGCGCAGCCAGTCTTCGCGTTGGAAGGCGAGCACTCGCCGAAGAATCCATTGTTGACGCTCACGGCGTTGTTCTTCGAGTCGAACGAGACATTGTCTGCCATTCCGCCATTGAACGCAGTCGACTTGAGATATGCGATGAACGAGTCATTGAATGGACTGCATACATATTCAGGCCACTCACCCGAGCCAAAGTCGAAATTGAACGTGAAGCCGTTGGCGTTCGCAGGGACCTTGATTTGAACTTGAAAGTCCACGACGTCGTTCACCGCCGCGCCGTTCTGCGACGGGCACCCTTGGGCGCTCTTCGGGAAGCCTGCGGGCGCGGCGCCCATTCCCGTCATCGCGCAGCCGAACTTGAACGACGTGCCCGCGAGGTTGGAGAAGCGCTTGTTGGTGGGGCACGAGTCCATCGCCGACGCGTAGCCCGAGCTCAACACCGCCAATGAGCTGCCCTCGAGCGGCTTCAACGTATTTCCAAAGGAGCCGAGGATGCTGGTCTGTTTCGGATCCGGCGCGCTCGCGCTGCCTTGTGTGAACTTCGCCGAGACTACTCCCCAGTGGGTCGCATCCGCGTTTTGACATAAGCCCATGGCCTGGGCCGCTTGCTGGGCAGTTCCACCGGTGGGCAATCCATTGTCGCAGGTAGGGGTGTCGTCCACCTTGCCGTTTCCGTCGTCGTCGCAGCCGTTGCCTGGGATGTCATAGTTCGCGGGGTCAGCAATACAGGCCGCGGCGCCGTCGCCTTTGTTGATGAATCCAGAGTCCCCAGTGCAGAAATCACAGCTACCTTCAGGGTTGGTACCACCGGCGTCCAGCGCCGTATCGA
>JANYHY010000756.1 GCA_025362165.1 Myxococcales bacterium
CGGATTGAATCTTCAACTTGTCGAAGAAGACGAGCGCGGTCCCGTCCGCGCGCGTGACGCACCTGCCTGGCCAGAGCGCGATGCGATTGCCGCCCGAGTTTCCGGCGTCGACGTTGTACGCGACCTCATCGGGCAAGAAGCCGATCAGTTGCGACGGCAGACCTGCGTCGTCGAGCGGCTCCGAGAGGGTCGTCGCTGCGTCGAACGCCGCGTACGCGCCAGTGTTGGTGCGGTAGCTCGCGCCGTCGGTGGCCTTCTTGAAGAAGAGCGTGTCTCCGAAAGTGTAGAAGAGCTTGCCGCCAAGCGCGCAGGAGCTCGTGCCGTCCCGCCCGAAGTTCTTTCCGTTCGGATTCTCGATGAGTCCAAGATCCGTGACGCTCACGACCTTCGGGACGACGAGCTCCGATCCCGCGTCGCCGCCCGCGTCGGTCGGTGTGACCTCGACCTTGGCGCAGCCGAGCAAACAAACCATGAGCCATCCGAGTGCGCGCATGCCTGCAACGATAGCCCAGACGGAAAGCGGTAGCGCTCGTAGGTCGCCCCTCGACCAGACCCCGCGACTTCCACGTCGCGCTGCGACAACAAGATCAGGGGAGAGAGCGTGCAGTGATCAGCGCGGCGTCGACCTGTTTGACACCACTCTCGTCCGCCCAATCCGGAACGGGTGAGCGGAGCGTATCCGGCTCGTCATCACCGAAGCCGTCTTCGTCGAGCTCCGAGCGATCGAGGTCTTCCAGGCCGGGGAGCCGGCGTTCGAGCACTTCGGCGCGTTTCGGTGGGGGCGGGGTCTGTCGCTTCGCAATCATCGCTATCTCCATGACGTCTGACACCTCAACTAGTTTCCCGATTGGGCAACATTGGGTGACGTTTCGTTGGTGAGTGCCGTTGCACGCGTCAGACCAACGCGTCGTCTGACGTCCTGCTACACACGGCGATGATGGCGATGGCGACAGCTCCCACTCGTGCAGAGCCGCGCTCTGCTGAGCTCGCGCGCATCGTCCATTTGGCGGCGCCAATCGCGCTCGGTCAGGTCGGACTCGTGGCGATGGGCCTCGTGGACACCGCGATCCTGGGGCGTGTAGACGCGGTGGAGCTCGCGGGCGCCTCGGTCGGGCGAAACATCGGTTTTGCCGCGCAGACCTTGTCGATCGGGATCGCGATGGCGCTCGAGCCGCTCGCGTCTCAAGCCGTGGGCGCGCGGGAACCTGACAAAGCTTGGGCGTCGATGATCGCGGCGATGAAGACGCTGGCGATGGTGTGGCTCCCTTCGATCGTCATGGCGTACATGCTGACGTTGCCGCTTGGCGCGCTCGGGCTAGATGCGGCCGTCATCTCTCGCGCGCGCGTGTTCATCCTCGCGCAGTCGCCAGGCATGCTGTGCTTCGCGCTCTTTCTCTCAATCAAGACGTTCCTCCAAGCGCACGGTCACACGCGGCCGGCGCTCATTGGCAGCGGCGTCGCGAACGTGATCAACTTCGGGTTGTGCAGCGTGCTCGTTCGCGGAGATGACGCGCTGGCGGCCGTGCACTTGCCGGCCGTTGGCTTGCCTCGCATGGGCGCGCTCGGTGCTGGCCTCGCTACGAGCTGCGCGACGCTCGTGCTGGTCACCGTCTCGTGGCTCGCGGCGCGTGAGTTTCGGCCTACAAAACCGGTGACTGCTGTCTCCGTGCGCCGCGTGCTGAAGCTCGGCCTGCCGAGCGGACTGCACATGCTCGCGGAGGTCGGCGCGTTCGCGCTCGTCTCGGTGATGACGGGTCGCTTCGGGACCACGACTGTCGCGGCCAACCAGATCGCGCTCGGTCTCGCCAGCTTTACCTTCATGGGTGCGCTTGGCGTGAGCGGCGCGACTGCTGTGCGGGTCGGTCACTACGTCGGCGCTGGAGAGTCGCCTAGGCGCGCGGGGCTCCTCGGCATCGGCCTCGGCGCCGCTGTGATGAGCGCGGGTGCTGTCGTGTTCGCGATCGCGCCACGCCCCCTCATCGCGCTCTTCACGAACGATCCTGCGATCGTGGACATCGGCGCGAGCCTCCTTCGCGTCGCCGCGATTTTCCAGCTCTTCGACGGCGTGCAAGCGGTCGGTGCGGGCGCGCTGCGCGGAGCGGGCGACGTGCGTTACGTGCTCTATACAGGCATCGGCGCGTATTGGGTCGTGGGCGTACCGCTCTCGCTCTTGCTCGGCTTCACGCTGCACGGCGGCGCAGTGGGGATGTGGTGGGGCCTCTCCGCGTCGCTGATGACCGCGGCTACTGCGTTCTTGGTGCGGTTCGCGATCTTGTCGCGCCGCACGATTCGTCGCGTCTAGCTCAGCACGCCAACCTCGTGGCATGCCGCGTGCTTTTGTATGCGCGGATGCTCAGGACTCCACGAGGATGCGCCACGTTGCATGGCTCCATGGCGTGCCGCGTCGGCGCAGTGGCTCTCGTTTGCTACACGTTGTTTGGCAGAACTGCGCAAGCACAGGCGGGCCGCGTCACCGGACCGCCGGTCGTTGTGGACTATCGAGTTCGCGATGGCGCGCTCTACGAGCTTGGGCTCGACGGCCAACCCAAGACCTCTGTCTGCCTCACGCCGTGCGTGACGACGCTCGTCAACGACGGTTGGTACGCTGTCATTCGCGCTAGCGTCGATGACCAGCGGATTGACTTGTCGAGCTATCCGAACGGTCGCGTGTTGGTGACCGAGAAACGTGACGCCGGGCGGGATGCGATCGGTGGCTCGCTCTTGGGCATAGGCGTCGCTTGGGCGATTGGATGCTTCGTCGCCGCGGCGCAGGTCGCGAGCCAGCCCAAGTCATCGTTCATGGACCTCCGTGGGGTGGAGGCGTTGGCCCTCGAAGCAGCGGGCCTCGTCGGTCTACTCGGACTCACGATTCCGGGCATCGTCCTGCTCGCGACGCCGCACGCGAAGATCATCGACGTTCGGGCCGCGCCGTGACGCGGAGCAACGATCACACTCGCTCGAGGATGATCGCGAGGCCCTGACCGCCGCCGATGCAGGCGCTGCCGACGGCGTACTTCGCGTTGCCGCGCCCGAGCGCGTAGGTGAGGTGCGCCGTGATGCGCGCGCCGCTGGCTCCGAGCGGGTGACCGATCGAGATGCCGCCGCCGTCGAGGTTGGTCTTGCTGCGATCGAGGCCGAGCTCCTTTTCGACTGCCAAGTACTGCGCGGCGAACGCCTCGTTCACCTCGACGAGATCCATGTCTCCGAGCTTGAGGCCCGCTCGCTGGAGCGCGTGTTGGATCGCAGGCACCGGACCGATGCCCATGATGTTCGGCTCCACCGCGGCGACGCCCCACTGCACGATGCGCGCGAGCGGCTTCAGACCCTTGGCTTTGGCGAACTCTTCGGTGGTGACGACGAGCGCCGCAGCGCCGTCATTGATTCCAGACGCGTTGCCTGCGGTGACGACGCCGTCCTTCTTGAAAACGGGGTTGAGCTTCGCCAGCGCCTCCATCGTGGTCTGAGGGCGCGGGTGCTCGTCCACGGTGAACTGCACGGTCGCCTTCTTCTGCTGGATTTCGACAGGGACGATCTCGTCCTTGAAGAGTCCCTTCTCGTTGGCAGCGGCCCAGCGCTGTTGGCTCGAGAGCGCGAGCTCGTCGCACTGCTGGCGAGTGATGCCGTACTTGATCGCGAGGTTCTCAGCCGTGACGGCCATCGCGGTGTTGCAGTAGCTGTCCGTGAGACCCGCCCACAACGAGTCCTCTACCGCGGGCGATTTGCCGAACGCCCAACCATCGCGACCGCCGCGCAGAACGTGCGGCGCTTGGCTCATGTTCTCCGTGCCGACGGCCAAGATCGCGTCTGCGTCGCCGAGCAGGAGCTGCTCACATCCGTTGATGATCGCTTGAAAGCCCGAGCCGCAGAGTCGATTGACCGTGAGCGCGGGAGTCGTGATCGGCAGCCCCGCCTTGAGCCCCACGTGACGCGCACAGTAGATCGCGTCGGGCGACGACTGCAGCACGTTGCCGATCACCACGTGACC
>JANYHY010000783.1 GCA_025362165.1 Myxococcales bacterium
TGAGCTTGGACAAAGCGGACTTCACGCTCGGACGTCGCGCAGACAACGAGGTCGTCGTTCCCGAAGCCACCGTGAGCGGACAGCACGTACGCCTACGCTGCCAAGCCGGCACGTGGACCATCGAGGACCTCGGCTCCACCAACGGCACGTACGCGGACCACACCTACGAGCGAAAAAAGAACATCAGCGTCATGCACGGCGGCGAGGTGCAATTCGGAGAGCTGCGCTTCAAGCTCGTCACGTTCCAGCGCGACAGCCCAGGGCAGAAGCGCGCGAAGGCGTACTTGGCCAAGCGCGACGGTCTCACCGGCTTGTACAAGCGAGAGGACCTCTTGAAGGCGCTGGATGAAGAGGCCGCGTTCGCAGAGTGGGTGGACGCGCCGCTCTCGATCGCGCGTTACGAGATCCGCGGGCCGAACCGGCTCGTCTCCGATCGGCCGACGATCCTCGAGATGCTCGCGCTCCGGCGCGCCGCGTCGCGCGTGGTGGAGCTCACGGACATGCTGCTGCTGTCGCTCATCGCGGTGACCGCAGGCCACACGGGTCCGCTGCGCTTCGCGACTGCGATGGTCGGGCCAGGCCCGCAAGAGGCGCGCAACTTGGTCGAGCAGATCGTCGGTCAGGTGCAGGGTATGTTGCCGGACGGTCTGGACCTCGTCGCGTCGATCGCGCGTTGCGAGTCGCGCGCGACCGTTCGCTCGTTGGTCGACACGCAGTAAGCAGTTTCGTCGTGCCCGAAGGACCTCAATCTGGGCAGAAAGAGCCCTCGCACCCGCCCAGCGAGCCACGACCGCTCGCGACTCGTCCGGGCGCGGATGCTGGTCCCGAAGGCGCAGGACGCTTTCAGCTATTGGTCGTGCTGCTCTTGATCTTGATGCTCGTCACGATCCCGCTCTACTTGTGCCAGCGCCCCGTCGCGATCACCGAGCGTGATCTCGCCCGTGGCAAGGACCTGGACGCGTCCATGGCGTCGACCGTCGAGATCGACGGCGCGCCTGCGATGGCGATGGAGAACTCCGCGCCAGCCTCCGCCGACTCCGGCGTGACGGTCCCGCAAGGCCTCGTGCTCTCCTCACCGCAAGTGATCGAGTGTCACGATCCCGGCGCGAAGAAGACCGCGGCGAAAGACTGTGATCATCTGCCAGCGCTCGAGCGAGCGTTCGCGCAAGCGATCGCCGACAACGCCTCGTGCGTCCCTGTGGGGGCCGGCGGCGGCTCGATCTTGTACGATCTCGACGCGAGCTTTCAGCGCAAGAAGCAGCCCGTGATGCTCACGCTCCCGCACGAGGGCCGCACGCTGAAGAACCAAAAGGCGATCTCGGCGTGCGCGGCGGGAGTGAAAAAGTCGCTCGCGTCCGTCGTGCTCGCAGACGCAGCGCACACACACTCGCGCTACAAGCTCGAGATCGTCGCGACCTACCAAGAGCGCTAGTGCCGCGATTCCGTCGAAACCACGGGTGCTACGCACGAGCAGCTTTGCTGCAAATCGCGGCACTAGGCTAGACAAGCTCGGCATCGCACGTCCGCGCAAGAAGCGCGGCGCCGATAGTTGAGGCGTCAACGATAGGTGCGAGGTGCGAAGAGCGCGGTCATCGTCGTCTGCACCGTTTGAGCGAGCCATTGCCACTGAGGCGGCTGCGTGATGTCGCTCTCGAGGCTGAAATACAGCTGCGTCTGGTTCAGGTAGACCTCCGTCGTGCGTCTGCCGATCTCCTTGAGCATGACCAAAAGGTCCTCGTAGTCGAGCAACCCCCGCACGTCCGCTTCGGGCGAACCCCCGACTGTGAACATGTCGTCAAATGCTTCGTCGCCGATCTTGATGTCACCCTGCATGAAGCCCAGGCCCCCCCCGCAGCGAGTCGCGGTGAACGCCAGAGGGACTGGCGATGGGAAGCGCACGGTCACCGTAGTTCGCAAGATCCGCTCTTCGATCTCAATCGACATCTCGACCGCGCACCCGTCCAGGTTGCCTACGAGCTTCATCCGCTCGGGGTCGAAGCGGAGGCCGTGCGCGTCGGCGAAGGTCTGCCATTCGCCGTATGTTGCGTGCTCTCGCGGCGTGGCTGGGAGCTTGCGCCGACGAGCGGCGAACGCATTGGCGAGCCAGACGCCGCGATCGATGAGCGCGCCGATGAACTGCGGATCCGTTTCGCTTCCCGCTTTCGCGATCAACACGAGCGAGTCCATCACGTGCACCTCGAGAGGAGCGAGCGCGAGGAGGTGCGCGATCACCTCGCGCGAGTCTGGCTCGTAGATCGACAGCAGCGCCGCGACGCGAGAGCGATCATTGCCTTTCAGACTCAGATGGTCGTCCACGGCGGGATCTCCGAGCAACGCGCGGTCGCCACCCAACAAGCCATCCATGAAGCTGCGGTCGCGCACAATTGCGCTAAGCCCAAGTCGGAGCGGCGGATCGATGCACGCGATCACTCCGGTGAGTTCCCTGCTGTGCTTGCCGTTGGGGACGCTGTAGTGGAGGACGAGCACCGGCGTGCCACCGCGCTCACCGTAGAGCCAGTGCGAGGACGTCGGCTCACCTGTCGCGCGCACGCCGATCCCGCGCATCAGTTGGCGAAAGGTCGTGCCCTCAGAGTACCTCCCGGTGGGCTCGAACCGAGTGAGTTGGAGCGCGCTCGCGAGCGCTCCCCACTCTGGGACAATGCTAGGTCCGAACCACGACACGCCTCTCATCGGAGACCAAAACTTCGTGGCTTGCAATGGGCCTCAACGATAGGGTCCGAGCGTCTTGGCTCGAGCGAACAGCGCGGTCGTCGTCGTCTGCGCCGCATGAGCGAGCCATAGCAGCTGGGGGGTGGCCGTGATGACGCTCTCGAGGCTGAAATGCAGCTGCGCGTGGTTCAGTTGGACCTCTGTGGTGCGGACGCCGATCTCCTTGAGCATGGTCAAGAGCTCCGGTTTTCCGAGCACCTCGCGCACCGCCTCTTCGGGCCTGCCCGTGACCACGAACATCTCGTCGAACGCCGCGTCGCCGATCTTGATGTCTTGACCGAAGAGGCCCTGCAAGAAATTCGGCATCGTCGTGCGCCTCGCTGTGAACGCGACATGGACGGATGATGGAAAACGCACGGTCACGGTGGTTCGCGAGATCCGCGCTTCGGTCTCGATCGCCATCTCGACGGCGGACCCGTCTACCGCGCCTTCGAGCTTCATTCTCGCGGCGTCGAAGCGGAAGCCGTGCGCGGCGGCGAAGCTCTGCCACTCGGCGTGCATCGCGAGCTCCTGCGGCGTGGCGGCGAGCGTGCGCCGGCGAGCAGCGAACGCATTCGCGAGCCACACCGCGCGATCGATCAGCGGGCCGACGAGGTGCGGATCTGTGTTCGTGCCCTGCTTGGAGATCAACACGAGCGAGTCCGTCACGTGCACCTCGAGCGGAGCGAGCGCGAGCATCTGAGAGATGATCGCGCGCGAGTCCGGCTCTTGGATCGAGAGCAGCGCCTTGACGCGAGAGTGATCGAAGCCGCTCAGATAGAGTTGCTTGTCCACCGCAAGATCGCCGAGCAACGCGCCATCCGGCCCGAGGCCATCCATGAACGTGCGCGCGCGTGCGCCGAAGCCGAGAAGCAGCGGTGGATCGATGCGCGCGATCACTCCAGTGTGCGTCGTCCTGCTGCTACCGCTGCCAACCTCGTAAGTGAGGACGAGCACCTCCGTGTCGTTTCGCCGACCGTAGAGCCAGTGTGAGTACTTCGGCTCTCCTGACGCGCGCACGCCGAGCGCGCGCTTGAGTTGGCGAAAGCTCGTGCCGTGTGAGTACCTCGCGGTGGGCTCGAACGGGATGAGCTCCAGCGCGCTCGCGAGCGTTCCCCACTGCTCGACACCAGACCCGAAGAACAACGACACACCTTCATCGGAGACGAAACCCGCGAGGCTTGCAATGGGCGCGGTAAAGGGCAAACTAAGCCCCATGAAGTCGCTGACCCGCGTCGCCACGTTCTTGTCGGTCTCGCTGCTGCCTGCGATCGCGTTTGCGTGTCCGGGCTACGCACAACAAGCGAATGGCGCGTGCTCCGGCTCGGCCTTTGCGGTCGACGTAGCGGCGCTTTCGATCGGCGTGCTCGTGGGGGTCGCCTCCATCGCGGTGGAAAGCGTGCTACGTAGGCGCTGACTCTCGCACCCCCCATCTAGTGCGGGCGTCGCGGAGCTCGCCCATCATGCGCCGCCTGACTCTCCTCGATCCGCACGCGCAAACCAACAGACGTCCCATCGCGTACGACGATCACTTCCACGACGAGTGCGGAGTGTTCGGCATCTTCGGTCACGCGGAGGCCGCTAACCTCACCTACCTCGGGCTGCACGCGTTGCAACATCGGGGGCAAGAATCAGCCGGGATCGTGACGAGCGACGGCGAGGGGCTGTACGCACATCGCGCGATGGGCCTCGTGCAAGACGTCTTCACGGAAGACGCGATCGGCAAGCTGCCCGGACGCGTCGCGATCGGTCACGTGCGCTACTCCACGGCGGGCGGTAGTCACTTGAAGAACGCGCAGCCGTTCGCGGTCGACTACGCGCGCGGATCGCTCGCGGTCTGTCACAACGGCAACCTCACCAACGCCGATGAAGTCCGCGAGACGCTCGAGGCGCGCGGTTCGATCTTCCAATCATCGAGCGACACCGAGGTGCTCGTCCACCTCGTGGCCATGAGCAAAGAGGTCGCGATAGAGGACCGCATCGTGGATGCGCTCTCGCACGTGAAGGGCGCTTATTCGCTGCTGTTTCTCACCGAGGACACGATCGTGGCGGTGCGAGATCCGCGCGGCATTCGCCCGCTCTGTCTCGGCATCTTGCCAGGCAACCGCGACGCGCACGTGCTCGCGAGCGAGCCGACGAGCTTCGATTTGATCGGCGCCGAGTACGTGCGCGACGTGGAGCCGGGAGAGATCATCGTCATCGACAGCGCGGGCATACGCTCCATTCGGATCCCAGAGACCGCGGAGAGGCAGGCGTGCATCTTCGAGTACGTCTACTTCGCGCGCCCAGACTCCGCGCTCGGCGGGTCGAGCGTGTACGAAGTGCGCAAGCGACTTGGTGAGACGCTCGCCAAGGAGCACGCGATCGACGCTGATGTCGTCATCCCCGTGCCGGACTCTGGAGTCCCCTCCGCGATCGGCTACGCGCGCGCGCTCGGGATCCCCTTTGAAATGGGGCTGATTCGCTCTCACTACGTCGGGCGGACGTTCATCGAGCCGCAGCAGTCCATTCGACACTTCGGCGTTCGTCTCAAGCTCAACCCAGTCGAGACCGCGATCAAGGGGCGCCGAGTGGTCGTCGTGGACGACTCGATCGTGCGCGGCACCACCTCGCGCAAGATCGTCAAGATGGTGCGAGACGCAGGCGCCAGAGAGGTCCACCTCAGGATCTCGAGTCCGCCTACGCAGTGGCCTTGCTACTACGGCATCGACACGCCCACGCGTCGGGAGCTCATCGCTTCAAGCCACACGATTGAAGAGATCGGTCGCTACGTGACCGCGGACACGATCGGCTATCTCTCCCTCGAGGGTATGCTCGCCGCGGCCGGAGGCGATCCCAACAGCTATTGCCACGCCTGTTTTTCAGGCAAATACGCGATCCCTTTCACGCCTTCGAACAAGCGACAGATGCGCCTCGTCGGCGTCTGAACTTCGATAAGCTTGGGCCATGCGCATTTGCAAGAACTGCGGCGCGACCATCGCGTCGGCGACTCCGGGCTCGATCGTTCGGTGTGAGTTCTGCGGCGTGGACGAGCAGATCCCGCTGCCTGTCTCGCAGTTCGGCGGAGGCGGTGCGTATCAGCACCCGCAGATCGTCGTCGCTCGACCGTCCGCGGCCGCGATGGTGATCCCCTTCGCGATCGTCGGAGTCGTGATGGCGATGGGCGTTGGCTTCGGCGTGTACAACTCGATGCGCATGCAGCAAGCTGCCTCGGAGGTCACCATCTCGCAGAACATCGCTGAGATGGAGAGACAGCAACCCACAGCGCCGAAGGTGACCCTCGCGAACATCGCCACGATCCCGACTCAGGGCTGGGAGACGCTCGACGCACCCGGCATGGTCGGCACGCTCGACGCGTTCGACGTGGTCGCCAACTACTCGTGGGCGCAGAAGGTAGGGCTCGCGTGGAAGCCGGACGCCGCGATCATGCGCATCGATGTCGATCGCGTCGGACGCGATGGTCTCGTCAACTTGAAGGCCACACCAGATGCCTCCGTCGAGTACCGCATCTTCTCGCCGAAGTGCCGCAAGGACTACGAGGACACCACCGCGACCGTGGATCCGCATTTTCAATGCGAGCTCGACATCCAGATCAAAAATGAGTCAGGAGTGATCGTTCCGACGGTCCTCAAGACTGGCGATCAGCTCTTCACTCTGAAGTACGACAAGGAGATGAAGAGCCCCGTGTGCACGTTGCAGCAAGTGATGCAAAAGCTCGACAAGGCGAAGAAGCTGCCACAAAAGCCGGTGTTCAACGCTTGGGCAGACCAGATGGATGACGGCTCCTCACGTTGGGTCATCGATCAGATCATCTCGGGGCAAGACACCATCGGCTACGTCAACGGCACCACGTGCGCCCTCGAATGACGAGAGTCGCGATCATCGGTTGCGGCACCGCAGGGGCGGCGGCGGCGTTGTTTCTGTCGCGCGCGGGTCACGACGTCACCGTGTTCGAGCGCGTGCCCGATCCTAAACCTGTCGGGGCGGGAGTCATGATCCAGCCGTCGGGGCTCTCGGTGCTCGAACGGTTGGCTTGTCACGAGCGCGTGCTCGGGCGCGGCGCGCGGGTGAGTCGATTGCTGTGCGAGAACGAGCGCAAGGTCGCGGTCGTCGATCTCCCGTACGAGTCGCTCGGCGAAGGTTTGTACGGAGTCGGCCTCCATCGCGGCGTGCTCTTCGAGACGCTGTTCGCCGCAGTCGCCGCGTCGTCTGCGGAGCTCCGGTGCGGAGTTGGCATCGCTCGCACCGTGCTCGATTCGCGCGGCCGTCGCACGCTAATCACGGACGAGGGTGAGGCGATCGGCCGCTTCGATTGGGTCGTTGTCTGCGACGGCGCGCGGTCGCACGTGCGCGACTCGATGCCCGAGGTTGCCAAGAGCGTCACGCGATATCCGTGGGGCGCGCTGTGGTTCATCGGCGACGATCCGGAAGATCATTTCGGCGGTGTGCTCCATCAGAAGGTGCACGGCACGCGCGGAATGGTCGGCATGCTCCCGACGGGACAAGGCCCCGGACCCAAGCCCGACACCAACCATACGAGCCTGTTTTTCAGCGTCCGCGGAGATGAGGTGGACGGCTGGCGCACGCGAGGTCTCTCGCCTTGGAAGCACGAGGTGCTGCGGATCGCACCAGAGGCGGCGCCGCTGCTCGATCAGATCCATGACATGGATCAGCTCACGTTCGCTACGTACTTCGACGTCACGATGCCGCGCTGGCACGCGCCAGGGATGGTGTTTCTCGGTGACGCCGCGCACGCGACGAGCCCGCAGCTTGGACAAGGTTGCAACCTCGCGCTGTGCGACGCGGCGGAGCTCGCCGACGCCGTGAGCGAGACGCGCTCGATCTCCGACGCGCTCGAGGCGTACACCGCGCGTCGGCGCGATCACTTGCGCTTCTACCAAATCGCCACGCGTTGGTTGACGCCGTTCTTCCAATCGGATCTCGCGCCGCTCGGATGGGCGCGCGATCTCTTCATGAGCCGGTCTTCGATGCTCGGCATCGTGGAGCGTGAGATGGTCCGCAGCATGTGCGGCACCAAGACGGGCTTCCTCTTTGGCTCGATGCCGACGAAGGTGCCCTCGTAGCTCTTCAGACCCAGCTTTGCTGTGAGCCTCCTGGGAGGATCACAGCGGTAGTAGTGCTAGATCGGCCCGTAGATGCGGGCTGCGCGGATCATGCCGCCCTCACCGCGCTCGAGGACGATCACGCCGGCGCCGCCGCTGCCACGGACCTCCATCGCGATCGCGGACAAGTCGTCGGCGAGGCTCGTCGCGAAGAGCTCTCCCGTGACGCCGCCCTCCGCCGGGCGATCGGCGCCCATGCCGTCGCGCAACCGCGCGCGCTCCTCGAAGCAAGGTGCGTGAGACCGACTGGTCAACGCAGCGAGCGAGTCTGCGGCGATGCCGAGGCTCTTGATGACTGCCCCAGCCAGTGTGGGTCCGACCACCTTGCCGCTCCAGAGCGCGGGGACGAAGTGCAGTCGAACCTCTACCTCACGCTCCCGCTTGCGCTCGACGACCACCGCGGTGGGCACTCGCTGTCGCGCACCCTGCGGTCCGAAGAACAGCGTCCCTTCAGCGACATCGACCGAAGTGCCGATCACGGTGCTCGATTTTTCGAAACGCGCGGCGCGCTCCTTCATCCAATCGATCAGCTTGACCACGTGCTCTTTCGACGCTTCGTTCCGCGAGCCTCCGAACACGGGGTCATCGAAGCCGGCGCGATCACCGAGCCGCCGCAGCACGGGTTCGGCATCGCCCTCGCAGAGCGCGGAGAGCAGGACGTCGCACAAGCGACCTCGCATGCTGGATGCCGGTCCGTCACGCCCCATCGACACGACATTGTAATCGAGATAGTGCCAATTCGATGCTTTTTGACCAACTTCCCCCCGAGGTCAGCGTCTACGAGGTGTCGCCTCGTGACGGTCTGCAGAACGAGAGCGCCACGGTTCCGCTACGTGGCAAGCTCCGTTTGATCGACGCGCTCGGGGCCGCTGGCTTGCGCCGCATCGAGATCACGAGCTTCGTGTCGCCCAAGTGGATCCCTCAGCTGGCAGACGCAGACGAGGTCGCGGCGGAGGTCATGGGCTCTCCGCGCGAGGGGATCGACTACTCCGCCTTGTGTCCGAACGCGCGCGGCCTCGAACGCGCGCGCGCCGCAGGAATCAAGGAGATCGCGGTGTTCTTGAGCGCCAGCGAGACTCACAACCAGAAGAACATCAACAAGACCATCAGCGAGACGATGGCGGCGTTCCAAGACACCGTGAAGCCTGCCGTCGCATCCGGCATGCGCGTGCGTGGCTATGTCTCGACCGTGTGGGGTTGTCCTTATGAGGGAGACGTCGATCCCAAACGAGCGCTCTCCATCGCGCGAGATCTGCTCGATCTCGGTTGCTACCAGGTATCGTTGAGCGACACGATCGGGAGCGGCACTCCGCTTCAGACCCGGCGCATCCTCGAGCTGGTGAAGACGGAGATCCCGACTGAGAAGCTCGCGATGCACATGCACGACACCCGCGGCACTGCGCTGGCGAACATCGTCGTCGGGCTCGAGCTCGGCATCCGAACGTTCGACGCATCGGTAGGTGGACTGGGCGGCTGCCCTTACGCGCCTGGCGCCGCTGGCAACGTCGCCACGGAGGACCTCGTCTACATGCTCCACGGCATGGGCATTCGCACGGGCATCGATCTCGAGCGCCTCGTCGAAGCGGGCAAAGCGGCAGAGAGCGTCGTCGCACGCCAACTACCAGGCAAGGTGCATCAAGCCGGCGTCCGTAGTCTCCGCGCGTGATCCCCACTAAATTGTAGCGTTCGTGCGGCCCTGTGGCGTTCGTGCAGGACCTCTCCATCTCTCCTCGCACGAAACGAGAAGAACAGGCAGCTTGAACACTACTGCCGCAGGTCGCGATTTTGGCCCTCTTCGAGGTCACGTACAGCAGCAGTCGTTTTAAAGAAAAAGCACCGCGG